>NZ_FAOO01000009.1:0-68476 GCF_900070205.1 Candidatus Thermokryptus mobilis
AAAAGGGCGACAACGCCAACGACAACTGAAGTTAAAACGACCAAGGTTCTTCTTTTATTTCGCCATATGTTTCGCCAAGCAAGTTTCAGAAGCATTTATGTAAATCTTATGCCTTTTAAAGGTTCAAGCTTATATAACTTGTAAAGTGGGAATAAAGAGAAAACGATTGAAATAAATAACATACTCAATGTTGTGTTTATAAAAATTCTCGGTTTCAACGAGGATGTAAATTTTGGCTCAAAGCCAAACTCCTCATAGACAGCGATGTATTTTCCCCCAAGGTTTATAGGATTTTTAACTAAATAATAATTGAACAAAAATCCAAGAAAATTCCCAAACAAAATCCCAATCAACGCAATAAAAATTACCTCAAAAAGGACAATCAAAACAAGATCTTTATTTTTAAAGCCGATCGCAAGGCAAATGCCAAATTCATTTGAACGCTCCAAAACAGACATTGATACGGTGTTAAATATTCCAAAAGCGACAATTACAATTAGAAAAAAAAGAAATAAAATACCAGTGGCGTTATCAAAATCAATTGACTGTTTAAACTCGGGCATGGTTTCCTCCCAACTTAAAACAGCTAAACCATAATCCTTCAATCATTTCAATCACACCATAAGAGGTTTCACCCTTTATCTTCTCTTCTGAGCGCCTTATTATCTCATATGGGGTTTGCGCATAGAGGCAATTAATCAAAATTAAAACTGAAATAAGCACTTGCATCTTTAAGAAAGCTATCCTTTAATGGCTTCAAATTTAAAAATTGAACCTATATCAATCTTCATCTCCTCGCAGATCCTTTGAAGTGACTCAATCTCATCTTCAAAAAGTTCCCTCAACAACTCAACCACCGCCTTGCTTTCTTCACCGCTCCTGCAAGTCGTCCAAATATAGCGACCCTTAAAATCAAGCTCAATTCTTGTAAATCCCTCGCCGAGCTTTTGAGTCCTCAATTCAAGATAGCCAAATTTTTTCCTTTCCATATCATAACTGATTTTTATTTTTAGATTTGGATGCTTTTAAATAGAGTTCCCCGTAAAGATAATAGACAACAACATTTGCCCAAAAGGCAGTGAAAACTATGCCTATGAGAAAAATCACAAATCCAAGGGAGGCGAGAAACGAAAGAAAAACACTTAGAAGTAAAACAATTACAGCGTCACCGAAATTGTTACGAAACATTTCCAAAATTTCGGAGAAAGCAAAAGCATCGTTCAGCGATTCATTTTCAGCATACCTCCCAATGATAAATGGCAAAGCTAAATCAAACAAAATAAAATAAATGAACGCCGAAATAAGAAAAAGCCAATAAATGTCACCGGAGTTCAACATCGCCACTATCTCCCTATTCTTAAATCCATTAAAGTCCGCTTCGAAAAATGACGACAAAACTAAAAGAAGAATTGGTGGGATCAAATAGACTAAAATAACTACCAGAATCTTAAACCCGTTTGAAATTTTATGACCGATGTTGTCCCAATCTGGTAAAAGTTGTTCTTCACCTTTTATCACACGCCTTGTCACCTCAACTAAATATCCATAATAAATTAACAGCGGGATTATCAAGAAAGAGAATAAAATCATCAAACCGCCGACGACAATTTTAGCAAGCCAATTTTTCTCTTGAAAAACAAATTTAAAACCCCTCTCAATATTCATTGCTCCCTCCTTTTTGTTTTGCTATGTCAATTATCCTCCCTTCAATTTTTGAATTTATAATTCTTTGCCTTTTCACCGCCTCAATAAATACGTCTCTATCAACTGCCCCCAAATTCTCAACTTTGACGCTATTTTGCGGGATTCCGAAAAGTTCGTATAAATGATCTGCAACCCAATTGTTCGTTACGATTGAATATCTCTTATTTTCATCAAGGGGTTTCCCACCGACTTCAATTGAAATCACTCTCTCGCCGATATTCTTTCTTGAGTCAAAGACATATTTTATACCAGAAACTTGCATCAATTCAACCTTCCCAGAAGCTTGCCATTCAATCATACTTTTAAGCGTTTTACCGTCAACTTCAAACACAACAAAAGTATTTCCAAATGGGTTTATTTCCCATATATCACGGACTTTTATCTCACCTTTTGGCAGGTCCTTCCTCAACCCACCCGAATTTTGAAAAGCAATATCCGTCTTCGCAAATTCCCTCATGACATCAGCTTCCCAATTCCCAAGATTGCTTTCGCCGTAGAAGTTTCTCTTCCAATCAACTTCAAGATAGCCGATAACCTCACCAAATTCTTTATCAACAATTTTTTCAAGTTCCTCAACTTTTTTTAACGCAATTGGATCTGGCTCAATGACGCCATTTATTACACGAATTAACTTGCCATTATATGAATAAACCGAGTCACCATCAAGATCAATTTCAAGTTCAAGATATCCAAGATATTCACCTCTTGAGCCTGCTTGACAAATTATAGTTTTGTTGACATACTTCGGCTCAAATAAAGCAGTGTGACTATGCCCTCCAATTATAACGCCAATTTCAGGAAATTTAACCGCAATGATAGAATCGCCCTGAACCCCTATATGAGTTAGAGCTATAATTAAATCAACCTTTTCACTTTTCAATTTGCTGATATATTGCCTTAAAACTTTCTCAATGTCAAGAAGTTCAAGGTCCTTCAAGTTTTCTCTTAATGAAAGTTTAAAAAGTTCTGGAGTTATTAAGCCAATTATTCCAACTTTTGCCCTTCCTATTTTTTTGACTACATATGGCTTAACAAATAATTTTCCCTTTCGTTTATCCCAAAGATTTGCGCTTAAAACATTAAATTTGGCGATTTTTAAATTTTCCTCAAGTGATTCTCTTCCATAGTCAAACTCGTGATTCCCAAGCGTCATCGCATCCGGATTTATGATGTTCATCAATTCAATTTGTGATCTCCCCTTCGTTAATGATGAAACGGGCGTCCCTTGAAAATCATCTCCAGCGTTTAAAACGAGGACATTTTTTTGCTCTTTTCTAAATTTGTTTATCAACCCCAAAAGATTGGCTGTTCCTCCAACATAGCAAGGCGTATCGGCACAGATTGAACGCATCGGGTTATTTTGAGAGTGGAAATCGTTCCAATGAAGAATTAAAATTTTTTCAATGTTCTGAGAAAACAGAAACTCGTATAGGACAAGAACAAGGAAAAATAACAGTGAGGCTCTCCGTTTCATATCACAACACCTTCTTGTTTTCCGTTGCGTTAATATACAAAATGTTACCTTGATTATCAAGGAACGTTTTATTAACTTTTATCAGACCGATTAAAAAATTTTTCAACTGGAATGCGATACCTCACTTGGTTTCTGATTGGTTATTCGCTTGGTTCAATCCCAACCGCTTATATTTTCGTAAAGGTTTTCAATGGTATTGATATACGCAAAGCCGGAAGTGGAAATGTCGGTGCTCTTAATGCTTATGAAGTGTCTGGTTCTGTGTTGGTTGGTCTTTCGGTTCTTTTAATTGATATAATGAAGGGATATTTCGCTTTTAAGTTTAGCGAAAATTTATCCGATGGTGATGCGGTTGCCTGTCTGATAGCGGGAGCATCTGCTGTTTTAGGACATAATTTTTCAATTTGGATAAATTTTTACGGCGGTAGAGGTCTTGCAACCTCGCTCGGCGTCTTTTTAGCACTGAACCCGATATTAATCTTCATTTGGTGTCTCTTGTGGTTTATCGCATTTTTGAAGTTTAAATTGATCCATGCTGGAAACATATTGGCGACCGTTTCAACTCCGATAGCGATTTTACCATTTTTAAAATTTCTCAACTCATTTAGTTTCACAAAAATTGAAGACGTAAAATTCCTTGCGTTCATCTTAGTGATATCTTTGCTTATCTTTATTAAACACCTTAAACCGCTCTTTCAATTGATGCATCTGACAAAGGAAGGAAGCTATTTAAAAAATAAAAAACTTGAGTGATAGAGATGAATTCAGCGGTTAAAAAGCGAAAGGTAAGTGTGATGTTTCTTTTGTCATTTTTTATCGTTCTGCTTGTTGGAATTTTAACCGGATATTCCCTTAATCCGTTAGTGGCGAAATTTTTAAACGAAGGTTTAAATGCGAGAGTTGAAAACACAAGCGACAAATTTTACTTAGAGGCGAAGCATGACGAGAACTCGCACTATGATGTTTCGCAGGAGCTTTACGACATAAGACACAACGCCATAACAAAAGCAGTTGCGAAAGCAAGTTCCGGTGTTGTTGGGATAAATGTCACTGCAATTGAAGAATACACGGATCCATTCTTCAAATTTTTTGAAGACGACCCCTTTTTTAGATATTTCTTCGGGGATAGATTTAAATATCGCGTTCCTGTAAGAAGTTTGGGTTCTGGATTTATAATCTCCCCCGATGGTTACATTGTTACGAACGATCATGTGATTGGAAATGCAAGGGAAATAATCGTAACTCTATCAACCGGTGAAAAATATAAGGCAAAAGTCGTTGGGAAGGATTATGTCTCTGACATAGCTGTTTTAAAAATAGAGGCGGGTAAAAAACTTCCATATCTTGTTCTTGGTAACTCTGATGATATCATAATTGGTGAGTGGGTGATTGCGATGGGGAATCCATTTGGATTATTTGAGCTTGGGAATCAGCCAACGGTAACGGTTGGAGTAATAAGCGCAGTGAAAATGAACCTTCATTCGGTTGGTGGACGGATTTACAGGGATATGATCCAAACGGACGCTGCAATAAACAGCGGTAATAGTGGCGGTCCACTTTTAAACGCATTGGGTGAGGTCATTGGAATTAACACTGTCATTTACACCCCAAATCAAGGGAATGTTGGGGTTGGTTTCGCTATACCGATCAACAGGGCAAAAGCGATAATTAACGAGTTAATAAAAAAAGGTAAGATTGATAGAAACTTCAAAATAGGGATGAGAGTTCAAACGCTTGATGAGAACCTTGCGAGATATTTTAAGCTTCCCAAAGTTGAAGGCGTAATAGTTACAGATGTGGTTTCAGGAAGTCCAGCACAAAAGGCGGGATTTAAAGAAGGGGACTTAATTGTTGAAGTTAACAATGAGCCGATAAAAGATGACCAAACACTCATTGAGATAATCCAAATGGCAAAAGTTGGCGATGTTTTAAACTTTAAGGTGTTAAGGGACGGAAGAGAAATTTTCATAAAAATGAAACTTGAAAAATCATAACTTCTTCAGATATGATCCCGAGATACACAAGAGAAGAGATGGGAAGAATTTGGTCGGACGAAAACAAGTTTAACATTTGGCTTCAAATTGAGATTTTTGCCCTTGAAGCTAATTCAAAGCTTGGTCTTGTCCCAATTGATGCAGTTGATGAGATCAAGAGCAAAGCAAAATTTGACATCCAACGCATACTTGAAATTGAAAAAGTCGTTAAGCACGATGTCATTGCTTTTCTGACAAATCTCGCAGAAAATGTCGGAGAAGCGTCAAGGTATATCCATTATGGTATGACATCGTCAGATATACTTGACACATGTCTTGCGGTTCAAATGAAGCAAGCTGGTGAGTTAATAATCTCTGAGCTTGAAAAACTTTCCGAAGTTTTAAAAGGGAAAGCGAAGGAACATAAATACACATTGATGATCGGCAGAACGCATGGGGTTCACGCTGAGCCGATAACTCTTGGATTTAAATTTGCCCTTTGGTATGAGGAGACGAAAAGGAACATTGAGAGAATGAAAAGGGCTACGGAGAACATCGCATACGGAAAAATTTCTGGCGCGGTTGGAACTTATGATAATGTTGACCCATTCGTTGAAAAGTATGTATGTGAAAAGCTCGGTCTTAAAGTTGAACCTATCTCCACCCAGATAATCCAAAGGGATAGGCATGCGGAGTACTTAAACACGCTTGCTATAATTGCATCATCGCTTGAAAAGTTCGCCACAGAGATAAGACATTTACAAAGGACAGAGGTTCTTGAAGCCGAAGAATATTTTTCTGAGGGGCAAAAAGGTTCTTCAGCTATGCCACATAAAAGAAATCCTGTAAGATGTGAGAGAATAGCAGGGCTAGCTCGCATTGTGAGAGCAAACGCAATCGCTGGAATGGAAAATATACCACTTTGGCACGAAAGAGATATATCCCACTCATCTGTTGAAAGGGTCATAATCCCAGACAGCACAATCTTGGTTGATTTCATGCTTGATGAGATGATAGATATAATTGATAAACTTATCGTTTATCCGGAAAAGATGTTGAAAAATCTAAATCTGACAAACGGGTTGATCTTCTCACAAAAGGTTTTACTTGCACTTATTGAAAAAGGATTGACAAGGGAAACAGCTTATAAAATTGTCCAGAGGAATGCGATGAGATGTTGGCAAACGGGAGAAAGTTTCCTTGAGGTTTTAAAAAAAGACGAAGACATTATGAAGCATCTTGGGAACGGTGAGCTTGAAAAAATTTTTGACTATAAAAGCATCTTGGAAAAAATTGACTTCATCTTTGAAAAAATAGGAATTGAAAAATAAAAAGATTTATCTATGATCGCACAGATAGACAAGGGGAGAAATGTTTCCGACTTGACGGTTGGTGAACTTGTTGAGATAATAGAGGAAATAGTTGAGCGTAAGATTTGCGAGCTTGGTTTTGACCCCGATGAAGGTCATGAATTGAAACCCGAAATAATTGAACGACTGAAAAAATCTTTCGCCGAGACGGAATCAGGCAAGCGTGGTATAAGAAGTGGCTAAAAAACTCGGTCTTGAATGGTGATTTACTCAGTTGAATTTACAGATGAAGATGAAAAAGATTTGGCGAGAATTGATAAGAACACGGTCCAAAGGATTTTAAACAAATTGAAGCCAGAGCGATTGAAAGGTGAGATGTAGGAAGACAAATTTAAGCTCAAGGTTGGAGATTACAGTTCATCTAATTGGTCATAGAAGTGAAATTTATAAATAAAAAAAGGAGAAACGACTTATGGCAGAGGTATTCAAAAATTACATCAATGGCAAGTGGGTTGATGCAAAATCAGGGAAAACTTTTGAAAACAGAAATCCCGCCAATTGGGACGACATAATAGGAATTTTCCCGAAGTCGGGTCCTGAAGATGTTGAAGAAGCTGTTAAAGCAGCTCGTAAAGCATATCAATCTTGGCGACTTGTCCCACCGCCGAAGCGAGCCGATATAATAAAAAAAGCAGCGGACTTACTCGTCCAGCGAAAAGAAGAGATAGCTCGTGAGATGACCCGCGAGATGGGGAAAATTTTACTTGAAACCCGCGGTGATGTTCAAGAAGGAATTGACACTGGATATTATGCTGCTGGTGAGGGCAGGCGATTGTTCAGTTACACGACAACGTCTGAACTCCCGAACAAATTTGCCATGGCGATTCGCTTACCTGTCGGTGTTGCTGGGGTGATAACCCCGTGGAATTTCCCAATGGCTATCCCGACCTGGAAGATATTCCCGGCTCTTGTTGCGGGAAATACCGTTGTTTTCAAGCCAGCTTCTGATACACCTAAAACAGCAACAACGCTTGTTCAAATCCTTGAAGAAGCTGGTGTTCCAGAAGGTGTTGTGAATCTCGTCCATGGTGGTGGTAACGAAGTCGGAATGGCAATCGTAAGACATCCCGATGTTGACCTTATAAGTTTCACAGGTTCAACAGCTGTTGGAAAGGTCATCTCAAGAGAAGCAGCTGATACACTAAAACGTGTTTCTCTTGAAATGGGTGGGAAAAATGCGCAAATTGTTTTAGAAGACGCAAATCTTGAGCTTGCGCTTGACGGAGTTCTCTGGGGTGCCTTTGGAACAGCTGGTCAAAGATGCACCGCAACAAGTAGATTGATCCTTCACGAAGTGATATATGATCAATTCATTGAAATGCTTGTTGAACGCGTTAAAAAATTAAAAGTTGGGAATGGACTTGACGAATCAACTGAAATGGGACCGATAATAAACGAAGCGCAATTAAATAAAATTCATCAATATGTTGAAATTGGTAAACAAGAAGGAGCAAAACTTCTGATCGGCGGTTACAGATTAACCGGTGGTGAATATGATAAAGGTTGGTTCTATGCCCCAACGATTTTTGTTGATGTTCATCCGAAGATGAGAATAGCGCAAGAAGAGATCTTTGGTCCCGTGCTTTGTGTGATAAAAGTTAAATCATTTGAAGAGGCAATTGAAGTTTTAAATGATACGGTTTATGGCTTGTCCTCATCAATTTACACTCGTGATGTTAATAAAGCGTTCAAGGCGATTCGCGATATACAAGCTGGGATAACATATATAAACGCACCAACGATTGGCGCCGAAACGCATCTCCCATTTGGCGGAGTTAAGCAAACAGGAAACGGACACAGGGAAGGAGGATGGACAGTATTTGATTTCTTCACCGAGATAAAGACAGTTTATGTTGATTACAGCGATAAATTGCAAAGAGCACAGATTGATACTTACAAAGAGTGATGTCGCTGACTTTGAAACGAAAATTTGTCGGGGTTCGTTTAAATTTTTAGAAATAAAACTCAAAAATCACGGAGGCGTTTTAAAATGAAGCGATTTATGTTTTTCTTCATTCTTACTTTGATGCTTGCAACTATTGGCTTTGGGCAGCAAGGTCCTTTCGGAAAGAACAAGGTTCAATATAAGGATTTCAACTGGTATTTCATTCGGACTGATCATTTTGATATCTATTTCACCGACGGCGGTTATGAACTCGCTGAATATACAGCTAAGGTCGCCGAAGATGCCTATGTTAAGATAAGCAAACTTTTGAAATATGAGATAATGAATCGTATACCGATAGTTGTTTACAATTCACACAACGATTTCCAACAGACAAATGTCGTCGCAGAATATCTTGAGGAAGGCATCGGCGGAGTAACTGAGCTTTTCAAAAATAGAGTTGTTATCCCATTTGAGGGTTCATACAGGCAATTTCGCCACGTGATACATCACGAGCTTGTCCATGCTGTTATGAACGATATGTTTTACGGAGGTTCATTACAATCGGCACTAATCAACAACATCCAGCTTCAACTCCCAATGTGGATAGTTGAAGGGCTACCGGAATTTTCCGCCCTTAAATGGGATGTGAATTCAGATATGTTTATGAGAGATGCGACGATAAGCGGTTATCTCCCGCCGATACAATATCTTGATGGTTATTTTGCCTACAGAGGTGGACAATCTGTCTTTTGGTATATCTCAAGGAAATATGGCGATGAGAAGATAGGAGAGATGATAAACAGGATAAAGGGTTTAAGAAGTGTTGAAGCTGGGATAAAAAGCTCGCTCGGAATTTCGTTGAAAGAATTATCCAACCGATGGATAAAGGAGCAAAAGAAATTATATTGGGGTGATTTCGCCAAAAGGGAAGCCCCAGATGAATTTGCAAAACGATTAACAGATCACACCAAACGAGACCATTTCTACAACACAAGCCCAGCAATTTCACCAAACGGTGATAAAATTGCATTCATATCCGACAGGGACGATTATTTTGATGTTTTCATAATGTCAGCCCTTGATGGTAAAATTATAAAGAAAATAGTCAATGGAAACAGAACTAAAAATTTTGAAGAGCTTCACCTTCTAACCCCGGGGCTTACTTGGTCACCAGATGGCGAGAAAATAGCTCTTGCTGTAAAAAGTGGCGATAAAGACGCAATCTTCATAATTGATGTTAAAACGGAAAAACAGCAAAAAATAACATTTGACCTTGATGGAATCTTTTCGGTTGATTGGTCAAGGGATGGGAAAAAACTTGCATTCGTTGGCTTAAAACAAGGGCAATCAGATATATATGTTTATGACCTCTCTAATAAAACACTTGTTAATTTAACAAACGACATTTTCAGCGATTCCGATCCTGTTTGGTCATCTGATGGGAAAACAATTTACTTTTCATCCGACAGGAAGAATTTCACTTCAAAGGAAATGCTCCCGGATGACTTCAAAATGTACAACTTTGACCCAAACCAATACGATATTTATTCAATTGATATTGAAACAGGCGAAATTAAAAGGATAACTCACACTGATTACTGGGATGAAACATCCCCGGTTGTTTCACCCGACGGGAAGAAAATTTTATTTATATCAGACAGAAACGGCATAAACAACATTTACGAGAAAGACCTTGAAACAGGCATTGAGAGACCTATAACGAACTCCGTTAGTGGGATTTACCAGCTTTCAATCACTTATGACGGTTCAAAACTTGCCTTTGCATCGTTTTACAACGGTGGTTTTGATATATTTGTATTGCGCCAGCCGTTTGAGCGTAAGTTGAATGTTGAGGAACTTGAGCCGACAGTTTTCGTGACTGAATTTTTGAGGGAAAAAGAGAGAGAGCTTTCAAGAGCGAAAAAAGAACAAGAACAGAAAATCAGCGTTTCAGACACATTAACTGTACAACCTTATGGAAGTGACATAAAGATAAATCTGCGAAATTACATCTTTGCGGACATTTTCAGGCAGGATAGCTTGGCAATGACGATAAAAGCAAGATCTGATTCACTCAGAGCCCCCGATAATATTGATGAATACGGTCGCTATAAAGTTTACAGATATAAGGTTAACTTCACCCCTGATTTGATTTTCACAAATGCCAGTTATAGTACATTCTATGGTGTCCTCGGTGAAGCTTTTATGATGTTCAGCGATATGCTCGGCAATCACCAAATTTATTTAATAACAAGCTTGGTCTTTGACCTTAAAAACAGCGATTACGCTTTCGCCTACTTTTATCTTCCCAAGAGAATCAATTGGGGATTTGAAGCTTTTCATATAGCGAGATTTTTCGCCGTTGGAAATCAATATTATCCGCTCTATTACAGATATAGGTTATACGGTGGGACACTGATGGGCTCATATCCGATTGATAAATTTAGAAGAATTGATTTTGGGCTTGGATATTACAATGTCGTTGGAGAATACATAGATTTTCCAGAGATCCGAGAAACCTCTGTCATTTTGATGCCTTCTTTAACTTATGTTCACGATAACTCTATTTGGAGATATATCTTCCCATCAAATGGTGAAAGATACTATTTATCGTTTTACACAAGTCCTAAGCTTGGAACAAATGGGATACAATTTTTGACGGGAATTTTTGACTACAGAAGATATTTCAAGCTCTGGACCGATTATGGTTTAGCGTTCAGATTTACCGCTGGTGGGAGCACAGGTCAAAATAGACAAAGATTTATGCTTGGTGGAGTAGATGCCTGGATAAACTGGGCTATTAAAAATGATTACATCCCGATTGAAAACACCGCTGATTTCTTCTTCTTTGAGGCGATTAGCGGTCCGATAGTCCCACTCAGGGGTTATGTTTACAACGAACAAAACGGCTCAAAGTTTGCTCTGATGAACCTTGAATTCAGATTCCCTCTGATAAGATATTTCATAGGCGGAGCTTTACCGCTCGCTTTCAGAAATATAATGGGGGTTTTGTTCTTAGATGCTGGTTCAGCTTGGGATTCCTGGAAAACCTGGCGAGCATTTTATCAACCTGATCCATTCACTGGAACAATGACAAAAGATTTGCTTATCGGGATGGGATATGGATTCAGAATTTATATGTTTGGCTTACTGCTACGACTTGATATTGCGTGGAGATTTAATTGGGATTCGTTCTCTAAGCCAGTATATTACTTCTCATTCGGACCCGACTGGTGAAATTTTTAAACAGGAAAAATGGACGAAGTTCAACAAATCATTGAAAAGTATAACTCCGTTATCAAGAATGTTGAAGCAAAGGCATTAAGTAGCCAAGAACGAGCTTATGGAGGAGTTATAAGATCTGAAAAAGGCAAACTGGTCGAGGAAATAAGCCGTCTCATAATTACTGCTTCAAAGCAACGTTACCCAGATATAAATTTTGTCCTCATACAGCTTGAAAGTCAACTGGGTGGTGATTATTCAAAACTCCCTGCTAAACCATTGGGAAGTCTTTCAACGCACACTTTACTTTCAATTTTGATGTTGATTTGAAAATCATTACCTTATTAAAGGAAGAACGAGATATCAAAAAGCCGATACATAAGTTTTTTAAACCCCTGACAAAAAGAGTTTAAATGCAGCTATAAAAACAATTGCTGAGGTTTTAAAGAGATGGGCTATTCAAACGGGGAAATAGTTGAGGTAAAAGGAAACAAATACAAACGCATTCTAATTGACCTGACTAAAGAAGTATTAGAAGAAGATATACTACCCATCTTGATGAACTCGCTTAACGATTCAGGTTACTTTTTTAATCTTAACGGGGATAAACTTGCTTTCCTTTTTAGAGAAATTGACCTTGGGAATTTTAAGGAAAGGATAGAAAAATTCAAAAATTTTAAAAAACTCTACAAAATTCTAACTGAGTTGATAACAAAAATTGAAGCAATAAAAAGCTATGGGATAAAGGATGGGAAAAGAGTTTATATTGATTATGATGGGGAGAGGAAAGTAAAGGGGAGAAGAGACAAAGAAAATCATCGTGGGAAGTTCTTTTACGCCCTACATCACAAATTTAAAAAAGATAACAATAAGCTACCAGCTGAATTTGAAAACAAAATTATATGTGGCGATAGCGAGAAGGTTCTAAAAAAACTTCCAGATAACTGCATTGACCTCATTTTCACCTCGCCCCCTTATAATTTTGGGCTTGAATATGAAAATCACAACGATGCAATTGAATGGGAAAACTACTTTACAAAACTTTTTTCAATCTTTGATGAGTGTATAAGAGTTTTAAAATATGGAGGTAGAATAGTAATTAATGTTCAACCACTGTTTTCTGATTATATTCCGATTCATCACATCATTTCAAAGTTTTTTATGGACAAGGGACTTATATGGAAAGGGGAAATAATTTGGGAGAAACACAATTATAATTGCAAATACACTGCCTGGGGAAGTTGGAAATCTCCTTCAAATCCTTATTTAAAATATAGTTGGGAATTCCTTGAAATTTTCTGCAAAGGGAGCTTAAAGCATGAGGGCGAAACCAACGTAAGCGATCTAACATCAGATGAATTCAAAGAATGGGTATACGCAAAATGGGATATAGCCCCTGAAAGAAATATGGAAAAATGGGGACACCCCGCTATGTTTCCAGAGGAGCTAGCGAGAAGAGTTATAAAATTGTTTAGCTTCGTTGGGGATGTTGTCCTAGACCCTTTCAATGGGGTTGGAACAACCACAAAGGTAGCAAAAGAATTAAAAAGAAGGTTTGTAGGGATTGATATATCCCCTGAATATTGTAAAAAGGCAGAGATAAGGTTGAGTCAAGGATTAAGTTTATTTGACTCTGATTCATATTAAAAAATAAAAGCATTTTACAGAGGTGGCGAAATATGAAGCACCTAAAAAAACGCATCATTTTGTTTCTCCTTCTCCCATCCATCCTGCTGAGCCAATCTCTAAAGGATTATTTTGATGAGTTTGAAGGGTATTGTCGCAATGTCCGCGGTTACGCAGGCGCTTTAATAGCCGAAGTCCGGAGAGAAAATATTGTGATACCGGATGTAGCAAAGATATACGCTGAAAAGGTTGGCAATTCCCTAAAAGATGCGAAGCAAAGTTATGAAAAAATCAAGAAATCGCTAAAGAAGGGGCAGTTTGAGCTTGTCAAAGGGAATATCGCTTATCTTGATGATTATTGTAAGAGGGCTGAACTTCATTACAAAAATTTGATTGACGAGATCAACAAATCAAACCCAAAACCTGAAAGGGTGAAGGAGTTCTCAACAGCGATTTACAACGAATTTAAAAGAGCAAGTAACGAGGCACGTTTGATAAAAGAAAAGCTTGGGATCAAATAAAAAGATGGGCAGAAACATAGTCGCAATTGTTGGGAGACCGAATGTTGGTAAATCAACGCTATTTAATAGAATAATCGGGGAAAGGGATGCGATCGTTGATCCACAAAGCGGAGTTACGAGGGACAGACACTACGGCGAGGCACAATGGAATGGGAAAAAATTTACAGTTATAGATACGGGGGGTTATGTCCCTGAGTCAAAAGATGTGTTTGAAGCAGCTATAAGGGAACAGGTTTGGATAGCAATTGAGGAGGCAGATGTTATAGTTTTTGTGGTTGACGGAATTACAGGGGTTACACCCTTGGATATTGAGATTGCGAAAATTTTGAGGCAAACAAACAAAAAGGTGGTCCTTGCGGTAAATAAAATTGACAACGAAAAAAGCGAAATTTACACCGCTCAATTTTATGAGCTCGGTGTAGGTGAACCCTTCTCTATATCTGCGCTACACGGTAGGAAAATTGGTGATTTCCTTGATGAGGTTGTAAAAGATTTACCAAGCGTTGACAGCGAAGAAAAAAGTGATGAAGAAGAAATAAAAGTCGCTATCGTTGGGCAACCAAACGTAGGTAAATCATCCTTTGTGAACGCAGTCCTTGGGGAAAACAGAACAATTGTCACAGATATACCAGGGACAACGCGCGACTCAATTGATACTCGGTTTGAATACAACGGGAATAGATTTCTTTTGATTGATACCGCTGGCTTGAGAAAAAGAAGTAAAATCAAGGAGAGCATAGAATTTTATAGCGCTATAAGGGCACTCAAAGCTCTACAAAGATGCGATGTCGCTGTCGTAATGCTTGACGCAACTTGTGGCTTGGAAAGACAAGACCTTAGAATAATCGGTGAAGCAGCTGAGTTGAAGAAGGGGATTGTGATCGCTGTGAATAAATGGGACCTCATTGAGAAGGACGCAAACACAGCTCTTGAGTACGAACATGCGCTCAAATCAAGGTTGAAGGTTTTTGATTATGTCCCTGTGGTTTTCATCTCCGCGAAAACAAAACAAAGGATATTTAAAGTACTTGACCTCGCAAAAGTTGTCTATGATGAGAGAGCTAAAAGGATAAAGACAAGCGAACTTAACAAAGTTTTATTTCCAATAGTAAAAGAAACACCACCTCCGGCGGTATCTGGAAGGGAAATAAAAATCAAATATGTCACTCAGGTCAAATCATCCCCACCGGTTTTCGCTTTCTTTGCAAATTTCCCGGACGATATACCCGAACATTACAAGAGATTCCTTGAAAACAAAATCAGAGAAAATTTCGGCTTCATGGGGGTTCCACTCACAATTATTTTCAAGAAGAAATGATTGACAATTTTGGGGGCTTTTTCTATATTTTTATTGTCTCTAAAATTTTCAGCCGGTGAATTTATGAAAATTTTACTCGTTGATGATGTTCAAGAAAGCTTGGAAATTTTGAGGGAAATCTTTGAAACCCTGGGTTATACGGTTC
The DNA here is from genome assembly GCF_900070205.1 of Candidatus Thermokryptus mobilis. Classification (NCBI taxonomy): domain Bacteria; kingdom Pseudomonadati; phylum Candidatus Kryptoniota; genus Candidatus Thermokryptus; species Candidatus Thermokryptus mobilis. Next base: position 15,242 of record NZ_FAOO01000009.1, read on the forward strand.
TTACCGCAAGAAACGGTATTGATGGACTTGAGGTCTTAAAAAGGGAGAAGGTTGATTTAATCATCTCAGATGTTTTAATGCCGAAGATGGATGGTTTTCAATTCTGCAGGGAGGTGAAAAAGCATAAAAATTTTAAAAAGATCCCCTTTATTTTTTATACAGCGAATTACACCGACCCTGAAGATGAAAAATTTGGACTTGGTCTTGGAGCTGACGCCTATCTGATAAAACCCGTTGATGTTCAGGTTCTACTTAACACTGTTGAAAAGTTCCTTGAGAAAAGTAAATCAACAACGACAAAATCTGAAACGATCAGCGATGATGTTGAGTATTTAAGGGAATATAACACTGTCTTGATACGAAAGCTTGAAGATAAAATGTATGAGCTTGAACAGGCAAACGCGATGTTGAGAAAAATGAATGAGGAACTTCAAATTTCTCATGAACAATATAAAAGTTTGTTTGAAAACGCTGGCAAGGCGATATTTATAATCCAACCGGAAACTTGGATTGTGCTTGATGCGAACAATGAGGCGGAAAACCTTTTCAAATGCACAAGAGATGAAATTTTAAATTTGAATTTCATCAAGTATAAAAAATTCTTTCAGCCACTTTTTGAAGGGGAAAGGGTTGTAAATTTTGAAACGACGATATTTGATTTTGAGAATAACGAAAAAATCGTTGAAATGACGGCAAGTTTAATCGGCTACGCACATACAAGCACGATACAAGTTATAGTTTCAGACCTCACGGAGAAAAAGAAAATTCAAGATGAATTAATTCAAGCTGAGAAGTTAGCATCGCTTGGAAGATTATCAGCAGCGATAGCCCATGAAATAAGAAATCCGCTTTCAGCTATAAGTGTAAATTTGCAATTTTTACAGCGAAAATTTGATGAAGGCACAATAGAGAGAAGATACCTTGATCTCGCAATTGAGGGCGTCAAAAGGATAGAGAAAATAGTTGAAGCAACTTTAAGCTTTGCCAGACCGAGCAAGCCGATTGTGAAAGAAGAAAATATAAACGATGTCATAACATCAACACTCCCACTCGTTGAGGTCTCAACGATGAAAAAGAGGATTGAGATAATTACAAACCTTGACCCAAACTTACCGAAGGTAAAAATTGACTTTAAGCAAATTCAACAGGTTTTGCTCAACATCTTGACAAACGCCGTTGACGCGATTGAAAAATCTGGCTGGATAAAGGTAAAATCATATCTTGAGTTTGAAAGTGAGGTCCCATATATCGTCGTCTCAATAAGTGATAACGGGTGTGGGATACCGAGAGAGGACTTAAATAAAATTTTTGAGCCATTCTTTACAAAGAAAAACGATGGGACTGGATTAGGGCTTGCGATATGCAAGCAAGTCATGGCAAACCATGACGGGAAAATTGAAGTTGAAAGTGAGGTAAACCATGGAACAACATTTTATCTAAAATTTAAGGCAAAATAAGTCAGGAGGAAGAGATGAAGTTCAAAGTCATGGTAGTTGACGATGATGAACTGTTCAACAAGTCAATATCACAAGTTTTAACGGATTCTGGCTATGATGTGATCTCATATTTCTCAGGTGAAATGGCGATAAAGAACTTGAGGGAAGACCAACCCGACATAGTCCTTCTTGATATATTTCTTAAAGATGAAAACGGGCTTGACATTCTAAAGCGGATCAAAGATGAGGAGCCAATGCTTCCCGTATTGATGATCACTGCATACTCCGATGTTAGTTTAGTTGTACAGGCGATAAAACTTGGAGCTGATGATTTCATACTTAAACCTCTTGACTTTGAACAGCTTGAAATCGCGATGCAAAAAGCTGTGAAAAACCTTAAGCTTCAGAGGGAGATTCAAATCTTAAAAGAAAGATTATCCGAACAGTTTGGTGAGTATAAGATAATAGGTCAAAGCAAGGGGATAATTGAAGCACTATCACTTGCTGAAAAGTATGCCCTTGGCGATGACACCACCGTTTTGATAAGTGGAGAGACTGGCACTGGAAAGGAATTAATAGCAAGATATATACACGAGAAAAGTTCCAGGCGCGAGGGTCCTTTCATAGCGATAAATTGTGGGGCTATCCCAAAGGATTTAATTGAAAGTGAGCTTTTCGGCTATGAACGTGGTGCATTCACGGGAGCAACGGATAAAATGAAACCTGGGAAATTTGAACTTGCAAACGGCGGGACAATACTACTTGACGAAGTTGGCGAACTAAGCCCTGAAGCTCAAGTCAAACTCCTAAGGGTTCTTCAAGATAAAAAATTCTACCGACTTGGAGGGACGAAAGAAATCAAAGTTGATGTCAGAGTTATCGCATCAACAAACAAAAACTTAAAAGAAGAGGTCAATGCCGGAAGATTTAGAAGTGATCTTTTTTACCGCTTAAATGTCGCGACAATTTACCTCCCACCCCTCCGAGAGCGAAAAGAGGATATACCATTGCTTATTGATGCCTTCATTGATGAGTTCAACAAAAAATTCAGCAAAAATTTTATCGGCGTTGATGAAAAAGCAATGGAAATTTTAAAATCCTATCACTGGCCCGGAAATATCAGAGAGTTAAGAAACACAATTGAAAGAATTATCCTCGTTGAAAATGACTCAAAAATTAGACCAGAACATGTAAAACATCTACAAAGCACCCCAATTCAGCTCGTTAGTCAACAAAACGGTGAAAGTGATTTCGTCTTGAAGATTCCACCAACAGGTGTGACAATGGATAAGGTCTTGCGTGAGCTTATAATTCAAACCTTGAAGATAACAAACGGAAATCAAATTCAAGCAGCGAAAATACTCGGGATAACGCGTTCAAAGTTAAGATATAGAATGGAGCAGTTGAAAATAGAACAGAAAAAAATTTTAAAATAATTCAGGAAAAGGGGATGATTCTTAGCGATAAAAGAATACTTGAAGAAATAGCAAAAGGAAATATCGTGATTGAACCGTTTGACATAAACTGTCTTGGCACAAACAGTTATGATGTTCACCTTGGTGAATGGATGGCTGTTTACAAAAACGAAATACTTGATGCAAAAATTGAAAACGAACTTGAATATTTCAAAATTCCGCCAGAAGGGATAATTTTATACCCAAATCGCCTTTATCTTGGTGTCACGCTTGAATATACCGAGACACACGGGTTTGTTCCCTTTCTTGAAGGGAAATCAAGTGTTGGTCGCCTTGGCATTGACATACACTCAACCGCTGGGAAAGGAGATGCTGGATATTGCAACCATTGGACATTGGAAATATCAGTTAAGCAACCAGTGCGTATTTATGCGGGAATGCCGATCGGTCAATTGATCTATTTTGAAATTTCAGGTGAAATTTTAACCCCGTATAACAAGAAAAAAACGGCAAAATATATTCAACGCTCGGATAAACCAATAGGTTCAATGATGTGGAAAAATTTTCTATAAATTAGAGGAAAAGATATGGCTTCCATTTCTCATCAATTTCGCCAACGAAGTTCCTTATGAAAAATATAGGATTTGGTTTCCTTGGCTTTCTCAAAAGTCGCATTCCTGCCTCCTCAGGTGTCCTATCCCCTTTTTTGTTGTTGCATTCAACGCAGGCACATACAAGATTTTCCCAAGTGTCCTCACCACCTCGCGATTTGGGAATCACATGATCAACCGTCAAAGGAACACCACTACGACCACAGTACTGACATCTGTAATTGTCACGCTTCATTATGTTCTTCCTTGTCAAAATCACCTTGCGATACGGCATATGGATATAATACGACAATCTAACAACACTTGGGAATGGCATAACATACGAGACGGACCTTATATATTGTCCATCCCTTGCAGCGACAAGTTCTGCCTTACCAAGATAAAGAAGGGAAATCGCCTTTCGGACGGGGCAGATGCTCATTGGCTCATAATTTTGATTCAAGACGAGAACCTTCTTGTGAAGTGGATTTGACGATGCCTGTTTCTCGGCTTCGTCGTAAAGGCGGAATTTGAATTGAACTTCCTCTCTGAATTTAAATCACCTCCACTAAAATTTGCGAAATTTTCTTTTAAATTAAAACTCTTTTTGCTCCTATAAAAGTTCTCTCAAGTCGCTCGCTATAGTCAACGCTTTTTCTATCAAGTGAATTTATCTTGACGAATCCCGACGAGTGTATCACTTTTTTGTCCTTGCCGAGATATATTCCGACATGCGTTACCCTTTCGCCATCGGAGCTGAAAAATAAAAGGTCGCCTTTTTTAAACTTTGAAAAATCCATCCCTAAATCATCTCCAACTCCCCACTGCATATCAGCATCGCGGGGCAATCGCACACCGTTTATCCTGAAAACTGTCTGCACAAACCCAGAACAATCAAATCCTTTGGGCGTCTTCCCACCCCAGAGATAAGACACACCAAGAAATCTTTTAGCGGTTTGAATTATATCATTCACATTTCTTTTGTCAATAGCGCGAAATCTCCTCACCTCATTTTTTCTCATCCAGCCAACTTTACCATCAGGTAACTCAACCATAAACCAATTATTTCCCGCCTTTAAAACATTCAAAGCAGAACAAACTACAACATCTCTCACTGGGGTTGATTCTGCATTTGGTTTCTCCCTGACAAAACCAAAATTTTTCTCAAATTGAACCTTTACTTTATCAGAATACTTTGAAAATTCCTCCTGTTTCATCAAAACGACCTGACCTCTATAAATCCAACCGATATATCCATCAAAATGTAACCTTATCCTCACCCAATCATCGTTGAAAATTTCAAGCGTATCAAATGTCTCACCAAGTATAGCTTGCGTAACTTGTTCGCTTCTCATTGATGGCTCTTTAAAAACGGAAGCCGTCCCAACATTGCAAACGCCAAACCTAAACTCACCGCAGGTCTCATCGGGAAGAAGCTTAACCTTCAACTTTGAACCGCCTTGTTTCAGACGGTTCAAAAGCTTGTCCATAATTTTTTCATCGGATACTTTTAACACATTGCCAGAAATCTCAAAAACACACAACCTTGTATCAATACCAAGTTCTTGACGAATTTTCTCAATGCTTAGGGGCATCTTATTTAACCTTTATTTTGTTGAAAATTTAAACCAAAAAATGATAATTGTCAATAAAAAGTCGCTTGATAATATCGGCGTTATAATTTAAATTTTATCTAAGAGCAAATTTTTAAGGATATCGCAAATGAAGAAACAACAAAAGGAAATCAACCTTGACAGGCTCGCCTATCTTATTGCTTTTATTTACTTCATTGCTATTTTGAACTTTTCGCTTTGGATAAGGAAAGTTGGAAACTATGACATTGAAACCGATTTTTTTTGGGATTACGCCGTTGAAGCGAGAAATATATTGAATGGGATAATAAATGTTGGGGAGTTCCGCGGTCCTGGGTATCCAACAATTGTGGCTTTGTTCTCGCTCATTCTTGGCGACTTCTTCAAGTCGGGATTGGTAATCTCAGCGATTTCATCAATGCTGGTGCTCGTGATAACATTCAAATTGATAAGAAAAATTTTTGATGATAAAATAGCCATTGCTGTCTCATTAACATTAATTTTCAACCCAACCTTTTTGAGATATTCTTATGTCTGCGGGACGGACATGTTCTTCAATCTTTTAGTTTCACTTTCAATATATCTCGCTGTGATCGGGGTTTTAAAAAATTCTCCATCTTTACTTTTCATCTCAGGTCTTGCTGGGGGTTATTCATATCTTACACGCTATAACGGTATTTCTCTTTTGATCGCTTTGCCTGCGATAGTTTTAATTACGAAGGGTAAAAATCTCAAAGACGGAATTTTAAAGTCACTGATAACGCTTGCCGGTTATTTCGTTTTTCTTCTTCCGTGGTCAATTTATTCTTACATCAAGCGCGGTGAATTTTTCTATAACCGAAACTATCTTAACATTGCTTATGAAATTTACGCAAAGGGTAAAATCTCTTGGGACGAATACTGGTTTGAAGCTTCAAAAGAATATAAATCTTTCCTTGATGTTTTCATCAAGGACCCGTCGCTTTTCATTGAAAAGGTTATCTTGAACATGATTGATCATTTTTGGCGAGATTTGACTCAACTGTGCGGTTGGCAGTTTGCGATACTTTTTGTCATTGGTGTCTTTTTTATGTTCAAATGGAAAATTGAAAAAATCAAAATTGCATTTCTCTTTTCAAGTATATCTTTCTTCCTTGTTCTCGTTTTTGTATTTTACAGCGAAAGATTTTCAATGTATCTTCTCCCAACTTACCTATCCATCGGTTATTCAATCCTCATGGCAAACCAAATATCGCAGAAAAGATATGCTTGGATTGCGATAGTTGTTTTCTTAAACTTGCTTTCAATTCCAAAGCTATCGGAGATGATCAAAAGAGATATTCAAAATCAACCGATTGATATACTTTACATAGCTGAACAGTTCAATTCAAAGTTCGGTGATAGTGAAAGGGGAAAGATTATAGTTGCACGCAAGCCAAACATCGCATATTACCTTGGCATGGAATTTAAACCTTTTCCACTTGTAAACAATTACGAGCAACTTAAAAGTGAGCTCAAAAAGTTAAATGCGTCATATTTGTACTACAGTTGGATTGAGTATTACTTTCGCAGGGACTTTGAAGGACTTTTCAATTATACTTCCCCACCTTCTTTCCTTGAACCGGTTGCGGTTTCAGAAAATCCGCCAGCGGTTCTTTACAGAATCAAAAATTAAGTTTCCTCTCCTGATTTGTGAATCGGAGGGGTTTGCACATAAACAACACATTTTCTGCGATACTCAGTTACCTTTTCAATGACCTCATCAACGCTTTCCTTCACCATAATCTTTTTTCCGTTTATCAAGGCAATTATCGTATCTGGCGATGCTTCAAGATACTCAATCAAATCCGCATTTATGACTATTTCTTGACCGTTTAACCTTGTGACTTTAATCATTTTTCGTGATGAAATTTATTTTATGCTCGGGGGCGACATCGCCCCCGATTCAAATTTATCGTTTCAAGTTAACGATTTCCTGTAAAAATTCATCGCTTACGGTGATAATTCTCGCATTTGCTTGAAAACCACGCTGGGCTATAATCATACGCGTAAACTCTTCCGCAAGGTCAACATTTGATTGCTCAAGGACGCCAGACATAACCTTTGATTGAATCGCTGAACCGGGTTCATCAATTATCGGCGCTCCGGAGTTGGCTGATATGTCAAACAAGTTGTCGCCCACCCTTAACAATCCGCTTGGATTGTTAAATGTAGCTACGAGAATTTGTGCAAGCACGCGAACAGTGCCATTTGAAAAAATACCAAGAATTTTCCCATCCTCATTAACTGAAATTGTGTTTAAGAAGCCAAGCCCATATCCATCTTGATCCGCTATTAAGCTTGAGCTTCCCTCCATTTGAGTTATCCCGGCAAATTCACCAATTTTTCCAGGGTCAATTCTAATTTCAATTGTTTTGGCAGAATTGTCCCCTGGGTCAACTCTTAAAGTTGAGCTTCCATCATCAAAGAAGAAGCTTCTAATTGAGCCATCCGAGTTAAAAACAATTTTACCGCTTCCACCAGCGACGATAATCTCTTTACCGGTGACCTCCGCCTTCCAGGACCATTGATTTGGCGTGGTGGCATCTTTAACAAATCTCAAGGTTATATTATGCCTGTTTCCGAGTGAATCATAAACGGTTACGGTCGTAGAAACTTCTACATCTTCAGCACGCTGAATCTCAAGCCAATTGCCAGGTTTATTTTCAAAAATTGAATTAAACTTGTCCCTACCGGATGCGGATATACTCAATTCGGTAATTTCATAGGCTTTTCCGCCGTCGGCATAAACAACGAGCGCCCCTGTATCAGGGTCTATTTCAACTCCTTTTGAATTGCTAATTCTAAAAGCATTCTTAACAGCATCAGCAAGGTCTTTATAGGTTGATGTCCCCGAAACGGAAAAATTAACCGTGGATATTGCTCTTCCACTAACCTTTCCATCAATCGTGATCGTATCGCCAGATGTTAAGCCAAGGTCATTTCCTTGAGCATCACGCAAATTAACCAAAAGGTCATCTGGACGAGCTACATGAGAGAATTTATCGGAGTATTTACTTCCACTTGCGGTATAAGTACCACTTAAACCTGAAAGGGCGGTTTCAAAGTTGCGGTTATTACTTGAAATTGAAACGACTTGCGAAACCGCCGAAGTTATCACAATCCTTCCCTGCGAATCAATACTTGCGGAAAGTGAACCAGCAAAGTCATTGTTAATTTCATCAATTAAATCCTTCAAAGTATGGAAATTCCCATCGCCAACGCCTCCATCTTTACTAACATAGGTATATGTTTTGCTTTTAACCCCATCTTGAATTGTCAGTGTTGTTGAACCCGAAATCATACCTGTTATTACAGTGTTTGCCGTTCCGGTTGCAAGTAAATTATTTATATCCGATGTTCCATCTTCAACGGCGTAAAGTCGCGCGCTTCTCAAGATATTTCCTTTCGGAACTCCGCCCGCATCAAGATTTCCCGTCAGTTTTATCAATGATGTTGCTTTTGCCGGGGATTTTTGACCGAATGGGATTTTTATATCCTCAAGTTTTGCCCCCGGCGGGACAACACCAGAAGCATCAGCCATTTTCCCTTGAACGATCGCACCCGTTGCTGAATCAACAAGATTACCGTTCGCATCAAATCTAAATGCGCCAGCCCTCGTGAAATAATTTTTTCCGCCTTTTTTAACTATGAAAAAACCATTACCTTGAATAGCGAGGTCTGTGACTTGACCGGTCGTTTCAAGATTCCCCTGTGTAAAAATGGTATCAATTGAACTTATATTCATCCCAAGCCCAACTTGTAAAGGATTTGTCCCACCTGATTCTGAGGAAGGTTGAGTAGCCCCGCGCAATGTCTGAGCAAATGTCTCGCTAAATGAAACGCGAGCGGACTTGAAACCAATCGTATTGATGTTTGAGATATTATTCCCAATGACATCCATCATAACTTGATGATTCCTCAGCCCCGATACCCCGGAAAACAATGACCTCAAGAATGACATGGCTTCTAACCTCCTTTTAAATTTTTGTTTTACATTTTAACATTTTTTAATCTCGCCTCCGTCGTTCGGCGAGACGCGGGGCCCCCTACAGCGAGGTCCAGCCCCTTAAATTACAACAGCACCGTCAATGTTTGTGAAAACACGCTCACGCATACTATCACCATCAATAACCGTCACAACGGTTTTGTTCCTAACGCTAACGATAAAAGCCATATCCCTCAACAAAATCAAAACATCCCTTGTATTTTTTCTCTCAGCCCTTTCAAGAGCTTCATTTAAAAGCTTTAAATCATCTGCATCAAGCTTTATGTCTCTCTCCTCAAGACGTTTCAAGGCATGGGAGGAAAATTTCAAATTATCAATTTCACCCCTCAAAACTTCTTCAAAACTAACCCTTGCTTCAGGAACTCCAAATACCTCTTTTTTCAGCGCCTCAATTCCACCAGCTGGGATAAACGGAACTCTTACACCATTTATTTCAATTGCCATCTCTTCTCCCCTCTTTAATTTCAACTATGTCCGCAATGCTATACTCAACACCGTTAATTAAAATTACAGCACCATCTGGCTTATACCTGACACCTTCAACAAGCCCGATAATATATGTATCCACTGCAACCGCTTTCCCGTCTTTATCCAAGGCGCTAATTTTCACATTATAATTCCCTGCTGGCAAATCCCTTCCCGAGCTATCTTTCCCATCCCAAGCAAAATCATATCTACCCTTTTTCCTCCCATCAAGTTTAAAACTCCTGACCACATTCCCATCTGAATCATAAATTTTAATCTCAATTTCCTTTGCATCACCCTTTAACTCATAGCCAAAACTTGCACCTTGCGCTGGGTCAAGATATAAAACATCTCCATACACCGAAACGCTTTTGCCGATTAGGTTTGAAACTAAAGCGTTAGTAATTGAGCGATTCGTCGCATAACTTGCATCAATGCTCCTTAAAAGATTTGAATTGATGTTGTAAAGTTGTTCAACTGAGCTGAACTGAGCAAGTTGACTCGCAAATTCACTGCTTTGAATTGGATTCAACGGGTCTTGATAATTCAGCTGCGTTATCAAAAGCTTCAAGAAATCATCTTTGCCAAGGATACTTTTACCCGAGCCCTGAACACTGCTCCCTGTGGATGGCACGCCCTTCATATTTTCAAGTGAATTGATTCTCTCCACGAGGCTCACCTCCTTTTAAATTATCGCTTCAATTGAACTTGAACCGTAAATCTTAACTAAACTGACTTGGTCAAATTCCTTTCGCCTGCTATTACCTTTTTTGAAAAACTGTTCCCTACGCCCACCACCTGAGTTTAAGCCGTCAAACATAACCCCAACCCTTTCAAGTTTAACATCGCTTGACTCCAACATCATCTTCAAACTATCAATGCCTGACTCTATAACCTGTTTAACCTCAAAATTTTTAACCTCAAACAACACGCTAACTCCTTTATCACCCTGCGAAATTTTAACAACGACTTCGCCAAGTTCCTTTGGCTCAAGCTTTAAAACTATCTCTCCCCTTTGCAAATTCTTCCCGCTTAACGCGAATTCCCTGACGCAATCAACGACATCTTGAACTTTAATCCCTTCATAAACAACCTGAAACTTTTCCCCATCCGAATTTCCCATAACCCTTAAACCATCCGAAACAAAATCCTTCACAACAAACTTCGCCTGTGAATTTAATCTCCCAAGCGAAATTTCAAATTCATTTTTGAACTTCTCATATTCACCGAAAGATAAACCCCGTTGATTTGACTTTATATGCTCGCTCTTAATTTGGGAATTAGCCTCGGTTTTCCCCACATTAATTTTTATTTCTTGCGTTTTCTCAAACTTACTAAATTCAAAACCCGCTTCTTTAGTTAATTTGCGAATCGGTTCAAAACCAATATCGCCCAATTCAATTCTTGCTTTAACATCCAATTGACCACTTTCTTCTTCGGAAACACGAGCAATCCGAACTATCCCATCGCCACGAATTTGCTTCGGTAATTCATTCTCGTATTGGGAAAACCTCACGAAAAACTTACCATCAACAGGATCAAACTCGGAATCTAAGTTCAAATGAGATGCTACCTGCGATGAAGTTAGTGATTTCAAAACTTCAACTTCAGAGCTTGAACTTCTTAACTTAACATTCGTAAAGCGATCCAACGGAAGGGGAATTAAACGATTTTAAATTCACAAATTCAAAATCTGCTTTTGCATCTGCTTCTCCAAAACGCTCACCATCAGGCAAGGTTTTAATTTTAAATGTCAAAAGTCCCAAATCAATCTTGGGAAGTTGAGCATTTTCAAAATTTGTGGAAATAGATATCTCACTTGAATTTTTCACTTGCTCATTGGGATTTTCAAATTGAACGCTTGCTGTCTCTTTTGTTTTCTCAGAAAGGGTTGGAGATTCCTGTTTCAAAGTTGTTGAAGCGTTCAAGATATTTAATAAAACCTGCAATAAAATGAGGTCAAACTGTCCCTCAAGTTCGGACTTTTCAATTTTCACTTCCCCGTGACTTAAATCAACTGGCAAATTCAAAATTTCAGATATGTTCAAAAAGTTAAAATTCATTTTCCACTTGATGTAAGTTTCATCGCCTTTTTTGCGTTCAATTCCGCAAGTATTTTCGCTGCTTGTCTTCTTTGCATATTTAAAATTATCTCAAGCGCTTCATCATCCGGCATATTTTCAAGTATTTTAGCAGCTGCTCCCGGTTCCATTGCTTCATAAATTTTTGCAATCGCCTTAGCCCTATCCGTCTTGCTTTCATTAAGCTTCGCTTGTAATTTCTCAATCATAGCGTCTTTCTTTTGCAATTCCATTTTAACTTGCTGAATTTGTCTGTAAAGAACGACGACGCTGTCTTTGTATTTTTTCAATTCAATTAAAACCTTGTCTAACTCCTTATTCAAACTGTCAAGTTTATACGCCTCAACATATTCAAGCCCTATTGAAGTCGTGTCCTCCCAGATAATTCCAGTTGTGTCCTTTTCAATTTTCAACGAATCAACAACTGCAACGGAACTTGGCAACGGTCTAAAAAGTTGTGGATAAACTTTTGAAAGAACATACATCCCCTCAAATATCGTCACAAATGAAAATGTGAAGCCGAGTATGTATCCGAGAATTGTTTTTTCCTCCATGTATCCTACTTGTTTAAAGTTGTCCTTTGAGATATAGCATCAAGGGATAACTGCTCTTTCTTTTGTGTTTCTTTTAAAATGTTGTTGATGAATTTTTCCTTTAACTTTTCCATCATCTTTTTGTCTTGATTTACCTTAACGAGCTCACCTCTCTTCTTCTCCTCCTCTTTCAAAAATTTTTCAAGCGTTGTTCTCTGCGTCTCCACTTGTTTGGCTAAAGAGTTCAAATACGCATATTGAATTTGAAGGTCAAGCACTTTGATTTTATCTTCAACTTCCAAATCTTCCATTTGCTTTTCCTTTTGGGCTTCAAGGTCTTCTAATACTTTTTCGGCATTCTCGCGAATTACTTTAATTTCAAAGAGGTCTCTTTTATGCTTCTTTTCCTGTAATTGACGAACTTTTAAAACCGGGTCAAGTTTAAAACGAGCCATTTTAACCTCAAATTAAATTTGCAAGTTCAATTAAACGATTAACCGAGTCCTCAAACTCTGCTTTTTCCCTCATATCCTGTCTCAAAAATTCTCTTATTTTGTCAATCATTTGAATTGATTTGTCAATTTTCGGATTACTTCCACGCACATAAGCGCCAATGTTTATCAAATCCTCGGCTTCTCTATATGTTGCGAGCAAGTCAATTATCTTTTCCGCCGATTTGCGATGTTTTTCGGAAACTATATCTGGCATCAAACGGCTTATGCTTTCAAGCGGGTCAATAGCTGGGTAATGTCCCATGTTCGCAAGTTTTCTTGAAAGCACAATATGCCCATCAAGTATTGCCCTTGTGGAATCAGCTATTGGTTCAGTTAGGTCATCACCTTCAACAAGGACTGTGTAAAGAGCAGTAATGCTTCCCTTTAATGATGTTCCAGCTCTTTCAACGAGTTTGGGCAACAAAGCGAAAACAGACGGCGTATAACCTTTCGTTGTCGGTGGCTCCCCTATAGCAAGCCCCACCTCACGCTGTGCCATTGCAACACGCGTTAAGGAATCCATCATAAACATAACATCAAGACCTTGGTCTCTGAAGTACTCGGCTATTGTGATAGCAACAAGCGCTGACTTAACTCTTATAAGCGGTGGTTTATCACTCGTTGCAACGACAACTACACTTTTTGAAAGCCCACTCTCACCAAGTTCTTTTTCAATAAAGTCCCTTACTTCCCTACCCCTTTCACCTATCAAAGCAATGACATTTACATCTGCGCTTGTATTTCTCGCTATCATGCCCATCAATGTGCTTTTACCAACACCACTCCCAGCAAAAATCCCAATCCTTTGACCTTTGCCGCATGTCAAAAGTGCGTCTATCGCTCTTATCCCTGTAGCAAGTGCCTCTGTTATCCTTTTCCTTTCAAGTGGTTCTGGTGGCTGATTGTAAATTGACCTTATTTCCTCAGCTTCAATCCACCCTTTCCCATCAATGGGGCGACCAAGTCCATCTATTACCCTCCCAAGAAGTTTTTTACCAACTGGAACCGAAAAAGATTTCCCGCTTGCCACTATTTCACTCCCTGGGCTAATTCTATTTATATCGCCAAGCGCCATTGAAAGAACGCGATTATTTTTAAAGCCAACAACCTCAGCAAGGCAAATCGTCTCGTCATCCCGTGACTTTATACTGCAAACTTCTCCAAGCGATGCGGAAGGACCAATTGATTCAATCACAAGTCCTATAACCTGCGTGACCCTACCATTGACTTTGATAAGGTCAAGATGTTCAAGCCGATCAAGATATTTTTTTATCCTTGCCTCAAGGTTCATTTTTGCTCAAGCATCTCAATAAGTGAATTTTCTATAAGTGAAAATTGCGTGCCTAAACGCACATCAACATTTCCAAGGTCACTTTCAATTATACATCCACCCCTTTCAATCCCAGGGTCTGCCTCTATTATCACATCCCCGCTTGAATCAATCATCTGTAAAATTTCCGGCTTTAACTCCCTTATCAACCTTTCATCTTCGGGATTCACCCTCAACTTGATTTTTTCAACGCCTATGACTCTCTTAACAGCTTCCCTTACCTGATTCACAACGAAATCATCATCCTTTTCAATTTCCCGTTTAACTATTTTCTTTGCTATCTCAAGCGCAAGCGAAAGGATAAGCTTTTCAATTTTTTGTTCCAATCCGCTCATCTCATTGTAAAAATTTTTCAGAATTTGCTCAAAAAGTTGAACATGCTCATTCAGTTCAACCCCCAATTCATCTCGTAAAAATTTTTCAGCTTCTTGAAAACCGCGCCTATACGCTTCATTTAACTTCACCTCGTATTCTTTCCTCAACTCTTCAATTATCTTCTCAACATCCACTTTTTCAACATCCCGCGAAATTTTTTCCTCTTCAATTTTTAAATCATCATGTGAACTCACAACTTGTTCAACGATATTGCTTTCATTCTTCTCAATCTCAAGTTCCTCAAACAAAAAATTCTCGCTTAAACGAAAATTTTTTATAACCCTTTTAGTAAACAATGTCCTCTTCACCTCCCCTTCCTGCGATGACAATCTCTTGATTTTCCTCAAGTCGCTTGATCACCTCAACTATTCTCATCTGCGCTGCTTCCACCTCGCGCAACCTTACAGGTCCCATGTATTGAATTTCCTCTTGCAACATAGCAGCAGCTCTTTCGGACATATTTTTGAAAATTTTCTCCCGTATCTTCTGATCCGCTCCTTTAAGGGCAAGTGCGAGGTCTTTTCTATCAACTTCGCGCAAAATCCTTTGTATGCTTCTATCATCAATGTAAATGATGTCTTCAAACAGGAACATCAAGCGTTTTATTTCCGTGGCAAGGTCAGGGTCTTGCTCCTCTATCCTTTGCAAAAGCTCCCTTGCCTCTTGAGAACCAACCTTGTTAAGTATAGCTGCAACGGTTCTTGCCCCGCCGGTTGCGCTTACCTCTTGGCTTAAAGATGTCTCCGCCATGGAATCAACTACACCTTCAATTTCAGTTAAAATCGCCGGCGAAATTTTGCCAAGCTTCGCAATTCTATAAATAACATCAACGCGCAAATCCTCTGGAAGTTGATTTATAACTTTCGCCGCTTGTTCAAGAGGAAGATGTGAAAGTATTAAAGCGATCGTCTGAGGGTGTTCCTTCTGAAGGAAATTCGCAAGTTGCTGTGCATCCGCCTTCTTCAAAGCTGAAAAACCCTTTATCTGCGTCATGCTATGAACCTTCTCAACTATCTCACTTGCCCTCTGAGGACCTAGCGACTTCTCAAGTAATGTCTTGGCATAATCAAAACCACCAACTATGATATACTCCTGCGCCTTCATCATCTGAAAAAATTCCTCAATCACAGCAGAAACAACTGAAGAAGAAACCCCCTCAAGCGACGATATCTCTATTGCAAGTTGCTCCATCTCTTGAGGTTCAAGATGTCTGAAAACTTTTGAAGCTGTTTCAACATCAAGTGCAAGAAGTAGTATCGCCGCTTTTTGTTTGCCTGTTAAGTTCTCGTATTTTAAACTCACCGCCTTTGCCATTTCGGTTTCTCCTCTTCTAATAGCCAAACTTTGACCAACCTCGTCGCTTGTTCAGAGTTTTCCCTGATATATTCCGTCACCTTCTCTTTTATCTGTTCTTTTCTGACAAGCTCAAGCTCTAACTCTTCCTCAGAGGGTTTCACTTCTTCAACCGCAAGGGTTTCAGGCCCTTCAAGCTGTGTTTGAGGAGCAACGGGCGGGAACTCCTTCACCTCTACTTCCGGAATTTCTCTCCTAACCCTTAACCTCCCAAGAAGCATAAAAATAAGAACAATTGACAACAAAATCGCAAGCCCTATGATAATTTTCTCAACAAGTTCTCTCCATGATTCCTTCGGCGTCTCCCGATAAACAAATTCCATCTCACCCCCGACCGATTCAAATGGGATATTCACAACAGAGACCTGATCATTTCTATCTGGGTTGAAACCAACGGCGTTTTTAACTATCTGTGTAAGCTTCTCAATTTGTTGCTCATCCCTTGGGATATACTCAACTTTTTTAACCCCACCAACATCATTGACTTTATAAGTCCCATTGACAAGCACAGCAACCGAAAGCCGTTTTATATTTCCAACCCCTTCAACTATCCGTTGAAGCGTGCGTGTAACCTCATAGTTCGTTATAGTGTTATTCTTTTGCGAACTCGTAGTTAAAAAAGTTGAATCAACGGAACTGCTTCTTTCCTGAATCGTCTGCTCGCTTCTAACAACCGTTTTGTCGGGGTCATACTCTTCCATGGTTTTCTCAACCTGAGTGAAGTTAAGCTCAACATCAACCCTAACCATTGAATTTCCAGGTCCAAGGACACCATCAAGCAAACTTTGAACTTTATCCGAAAGATATTGTTCAACATTTTTCTTTAATTCATATTGCTTTGAGCTTATCTTTGCAATTGGATCAGATTCTGAATCTTCCGAAAGAAGTCGCCCCCTGGAATCAAGGATTGTGACATTCCTTGGCTCAAGCCCCTCAACGCTGTTTGCAACAAGATAAGCGATGCTTTGAACATTTTCCCTGGTCAATTTAGCCCCTTGCTTGAGCTTCAAAATCACAGATGCGGTCGGCTCTTTTTGATCCTCCTTGAAAAGCGCTTTCTCAGGGATAACGATATGAACCCTTGCAGCTTCAACACCATCAAGCTGTAAAATTGTCCTCGCAAGCTCGCCTTCAAGCGCCCTTTTGTAGTTTATTTTTTGGACGAAATCTGAAACACCGATATTCCCTTTATCAAAAATCTCATACCCAACGATACTTGAATTAGGCAAACCCTCTCCAGCCAATTGAAGCCGCAACTCATATACATTTTGCTTCGGCACAAGTATAGTCCGACCATCATCTTTTAACTTGTACTCAATCTTTCTCTCCTTCAACTTTTCAATTATCTTACTTGCGTCCCCGGGCTCAAGGTTTGAAAATAAAACCGCATATTCTGGCTCACGAACCCAGGAAATCAAAACCAAGAAAACAACAAGGCAAACAAGAACAGAACCAACGAGAATTATTTTCCTTATGTTGCTTAACCCTTTCCAAAATTCTTTTATCTGATTGAGCGAGTTCATCAATTTCTAAAAAATTTTTTTAAACCTGTAAACGCATCAATTCCTTATACGCCTCAAGCATCTTGTTCCTAACCTCCATTAAAAGCTCAAAACTCGTCTTTGCCTTTTCAACAGCTATCATCACATCATGTATATCGTTTATTTCACCGGTAATCGCTTTTTCAACGGCTTCCCCTGCCTCAAGCTGAAGTTCATTCACATCTTTGATAAATTCCTTCAATACTTGCTGAAAACTTTGAACGCTCTCCCTTACCCTCTCGCTCGCTTTTATACCCGCGATTTCACCTGAACTTAGGGAGTTTATCGCCTTGATCATACATCAAACCCTTTTGTTGATGAATTTCCCTGTATCAAAAATTTGACGCCCATTTGAATCGTAATAACTTCTTATCTCTTCAACCTTCTCATTAAAAACACTTTCAAAGTATTCCATCTCCTCCTTCGTCAATACATCTACCGGGCGTTCAACCTTCAGATTCTCCAAAAACACGAAAAAATTATTTACACTCTCAACTCTCATATCTCCAAAGCATCCTTTGCTATGTTTTTTGAAGCGTTAAAAGCGGTGACATTTGCCTCGTAAGCTCTCGTTGCGGAAATCATATCAACCATCTCAACAATTATATTGACATTCGGCATATGAACATATCCATTTTCATCCGCATCCGGATGTTCGGGGTTATAGACGAGCCGTTCAGGGGAGTCATCCTCAACAATCTCAGCTCTTACACCACTGATGGGAGCTTCGTCTTCAAAAAATTCAATCCCACCAACTGAAAAATGCTTTTCATCAGTTATCTTAAGCCCTATGGTTTCATTTCTTAAAGCAACCTGGAAACTTCCCTCAGGCGAAGCCCTCATCACAACTATTTTCCTTTTATACGGCGTTCCGTTTTCGGTCCTCGTCGTCTCAACATTTGCAATGTTTTCGGCTATCGCTGTCATCCTCTTCCTTTGAGCGCTTAATCCCATTGCACTTATGTTAAATGAAGCAAAAATTTTTTCAATCTTCATACGCCACCTCCCTTTATTGCTTTTTGAATTCCCCTGAACGACTCACCTATTAACTTAACCGCAAGCTTATACCTTATCTGATTCTTTGCAAGTTCAGCCATCTCATAATCAATGTCAACATTGTTGACACCGCTTGCCAACGGGTCTGAATTAAAAGCTGGCTTTTCTTGAACAACCTCTGCATTGACCTCGCCGATTTCCTTAGCCCCTATCTGAAAATGTTTTTCATCTGTCCTCAAACCTTTTATAAATTCACCACCCAAACTTTTCCTCAACTCCTCTTCAAAATTAACATCCATTCTTCTATACCCTATCGTCGTTATATTCGCAATGTTTGATGCCAAAACTCTCTGTCTTAGCGAGTAGGCATCAAGCGCCTTTTCAAGTAGGGGAATTTTTGTCCCGTTGAAAAGAAAAACCTTCAACATCTTAACCCACCTTTTTATTGCGCATAAAGTTCAAAGCGAATTTCATCATCTTCAAAATCCTGTCTCCGCTTTCGGCTCATCAAGAAAGCAGCGATTAACACTCCAAGCAAACCAAAAACAAGAAAAATTTTCCTCATCAGTGCCAACATCAAATTTGTTTTTGCATAAATCTCATAAAAATATTAAAGCAAAATAAATGCCATCTCAAAGTCTCCACCACAAAACAAAAAATTTATCAAAATCTAAAATCCACCTGACCAATATCATACAACTGCTGGACAATATTAAACACAGACATTTCTATTTATGCATCTGATTTGACAAACCTTTGATATACCGTTTGATGACCAAAATTAAATCCGCATTTTGCTAAAAAACATCAAAATTGATAAATTTTTACAAAATAACTCAGCATATGTGTAAAATGAAGAAGGTATCACTAAAAGGGTTGACGTTACCTGAGCTTGAAAATTTTGTCGTTGAACTCGGCTGGGAAAAATATCGCGCAAGACAAATTTTTAAATGGTTATACAACAAGCAAATAGATGACCTCTCAAAGATGACCGATCTTCCGAAAAGCTATAAGGAGAAACTTGCACAATCTGTTGATATAAACGAGCTGAAGCTTTTAACATTTGAAAGGTCTGATTGCGATGGCACGATAAAACTTTTATTTGAACTAAAAGATGGTGAAAAAATAGAAAGTGTCCTTATCCCTGATCAATCGCGACTAACATTGTGCATCTCAACCCAGGTTGGTTGCCCGATTGATTGTAAGTTCTGCGCCACAGGAGCTATGGGCTTTATGAGAAACCTCACCGCCGGCGAAATAGTTGATCAAGTGATTCAATCACAAAAAATTTCTGAAAGAAGGATAACCAACATCGTCTTTATGGGAATGGGGGAACCACTCTTAAACCTTAAAAATCTTTTAAAGGCAATTGACATCATAACAAGCAATGACGGCATAAGAATCGGCTCAAGAAAAATCACTATCTCAACGGTTGGTCTGCCAGATAAAATCAAGGAATTGGCTGATGCGGGGAGAAAGGTTAAACTTGCCATATCGCTTCACACACTCAACGAAGACCTCAGGAAGAAACTCATCCCAATAGCAAACCGATACCCAATTCAATCAATAATTGAAGCGGTCAAGTATTACTACAACAAAATCGGACTTCGCATAACATACGAATATATACTCTTTGAAGGGCTTAACGATACGGACGAGGATGTAAAAAAACTAGTTGAACTTGCTAAAATAGTTCCCTGTAAAATAAATATACTTAAATTTCACCCTGTTGACTTCATAAGGAAAGACCCGATATTAAAAAATCTCAAACCCTCAAAACGACTTGAAGAATTCGCTCAAAGGTTAAGGGAAAATAATCTAACTGTCTTCATCCGAAGCAATGCCGGGGAAGACATAAAAGCTGCTTGCGGTCAATTAGCTATCTTAACCGAAATTCAAAATTAAAAAGGGAAACCTCAAAATGCGTCTCATCCTCTTTGGTCCGCCCGGAGTTGGAAAGGGAACCCAAGCCCAAATCCTTTCTCAAAAACTTAACATCCCACATATATCAACTGGGGATATACTTCGCGAAGCGGTAAAAAATCAAACAGAACTCGGGCTTAAAGCAAAATCGTTTATGGACAAAGGTGAACTCGTCCCGGATGATGTGATGATAGGTATAATAAAAGAGGTGCTCTCATCCGAAAAATGCAAAAGCGGTTTTATACTTGATGGTTTCCCCAGAACGATAAACCAAGCAAAGGCGCTTGATGAAATTTTTGATGAGCTTAACATAAAACTTGACTATGTCATAAGCATTGAGGTTGATGACGACGAAATAATTAAACGCCTAACAAATCGGCGCACTTGCAGAAATTGCGGGGCTGTTTACAATTTGCTTATTGATCATATCCCAGAAGATAATAAATGCCCAAGGTGCGGTGGCGAACTTTATCAAAGAAGCGATGATAACCCGGATGTCATAAAAAACAGATTGAAAGTTTACAGGGAATCAACCCAAATACTACTTGAATATTATGACAAAAAAAACATCTTGAAAAAAATAAATGGCGTCGGAGAGATAAACCACATAACTAAACTAATCCTTCAAAGCATCGGAGTTAAAGATTAGAATTTTTTTGTTGCGATTTTTTTTATATTATCCACATCAATGGGTTCGTTCAACTAAAAATTTGAGAAGATGATGTCGGAACTTGAAAAACTCAAGCGGGAAAATGAGCTTCTTCGGAAAAATCTTGAAAATTTGATGCGCATAACCGAAAACCTCGTCAGTACTCTTGAAATAGATGAACTCCTTGAAACACTTGTGGGTCGCCTTGCCGAGATTACAAATTCAGATGGCACAGCGATTGCTCTCTTTGATGACGGAAACCTCACTATTAAGAAGGCAACCGGCGTAATTGCAAAACTTGCTGGCTTAAAATTACCTAAAGAAGAGAGCTTCTCGTGGAGAATTATAAATGAAGGAAAAACCATTTACCAAAGGACAGAAGAACCCACCTCTAAAATTTACATAGATATAAAAGACCTTGGTATTTCAACAAGCTTGGGTATCCCATTGAAAAGGTTTAACAGAGTGATAGGAGTTTTATCCCTGCACTGGCTCAAACCCTATACCCCAACTGAAGAAGAGATACATCTACTTGAGGTCACCGCGGAAAGAATCACTTTATCTATAATGAATGCCCAACAATTTGAGCAAATCAAGCTTCAAGCACAACTTATTGATCTTTCGCCATCTGCTTTAATAGTCGGAGATTTGAACGATATGATAATGTTCTGGAATAAATCAGCCGAGGAAATTTATGGATATACAAAAGAAGAAGCAATCGGAAAGAATATAACGGACTTAATTTACAAGCCAGAGCATCTTGAGGATTATTTCAAGGCAAAGGATATCACGCTTAAAGATGGGAAATGGAGCGGGGAGTTAAAACAAAAGACAAAAGATGGACGAACGATAACAGTTTGGTCAAATTTTAAACTTTTGATCGATGACGAGGGAAGACAGGTTAAAATTTTGGTCGCAAATACAAATATAACCGAAAAGAAGAAAATTGAAGCACTTTTAAACCGAGCCCAGCGACTTGAAGCCATTGGACGACTTGCAGCTGGGATAGCTCACGATCTAAATAACATATTACAGCCAATAACAATGGCCTCAGAGATACTCAGGCGAAGGTCAAGGGATGAGGCGGAGCAAAGATATATTGAAATAATCAATCTCTCAGCGCAAAGAGGTGCGCAACTTGTGAAACAGATCTTGACATTTTCCAAAGGGATAAGTGGTGAAAAAGGAATCGTTCAGGTCAAACACTTGATAAGGGAAGTTGAAACGATTTTGAAGGAAACCTTCCCTAAAAACATAAAGATTGAAGTTGACATCCAAAAAGACCTGTGGGAAGTCGTCGCCGACCCTAATCAAATAATGCAAGTTTTAATGAACCTATGTGTAAACGCAAAAGATGCCATGCCAAATGGCGGTAAGCTAGCTATAAAGGCACAAAACTTAACGCTTGACAATCACTATGCAACTCAAATCTCGGGTATAAAACCAGGTCCATATATACTCATAACCGTTGAAGACACAGGAGTTGGAATACCAGCGGAGATAATTGACAAAATTTTTGATCCCTTCTTCACAACTAAAGAACCAGAAAAAGGAACAGGGCTTGGTCTTTCAACTGTAAACAACATCATAAAAGAACATGATGGTTTTATAAATGTATATAGCGAGGTTGGGAAAGGAACTATTTTCAAAGTTTATCTCCCAGCATCAAGTGGGGAAATAAAACCGGCAATTGAAGAAATCACCGAGGAAATTACCGTTGGCGATCAGGAGTTAATACTCATCGCTGAAGACGAAGCTCCTATTTGCTTGATGATAAAAACAGTACTTGAAGATAATAATTATAGAACTATAACCGCAAATAACGGTGCTGAAGCGCTTGTAAAATTCATACAAAATAAAGATGAAATTGCCCTCATCATCGTCGACCTTGGGATGCCAGTTATGGATGGTGCAGAACTCATAAAAACTGTCAGAAAAATAGAGCCAAAAGCTAAAATAATAGCCACAAGTGGGCTTGCCACCCCGACAGCACTGCTTGACGAGGTTGTAAAAAATATATCTGCATTCATTCAAAAACCTTTTGATGCAAAAACCCTACTCAAAGAGACGACAAGAGTGTTAAAATCTTGAATTCAAACCTCAAAAATATTTCCTATCTTCCCTCTTGCCTTTGACGAAAATTTTGCTTATTAATAATTGGATAGCGATTTTGCTCGTGTTGATAAGTTGTGGATAACTTTAAAGATTTTTGAAATAAATTTTTAAGTAAAAAGTCGCAAACTCAAGTTTATTTTGGAAGGATGTGGATAATTTTCGTTGGAAGTTTGAAAAATTACAAAAAATCAATCGTTTTTTGCAGAATAGGGATGTGGATAACTTTGTGGATAATGTGGATAACGACTTGAATTTGACACTATGAGTTATCAACAAGTTATCCACAATTTTCGTGAAAATGTGGATAAGTCAAAAATAAAAAATTTGAATAAAAATGGACTCGTTAAACGAAAAAGAAGTTAAGGCTAATAGCGAGCTAACCAATGAACCCTCCTCCCAAAAAGGTTTGGTTGACGCAAAAGCTGTATGGGATGAATGTCTTTCAATAATCAAGGATAATATCAACCCCCTGAGCTTTAAAACATGGTTTGAACCGATTGTCCCTTTAAAAGTTGAGGGAAAACAGCTTACGATTCAAGTACCAAGTCAATTTTTTTATGAATGGCTTGAGGAACATTATTACGGGTTGATCAAGAAGACCTTGGCGAAAGTTTTAGGTGAAGGGGCAAAGCTTGTTTATTCCGTCGTGATGGAAAATTCATCAATAGACGAGCCTAAGGCGATTATAAATTTACCATCCGTTCCAAAACCGACAAAGTCACCATCAAGTCAAGTTCAAACTCACTCAATTCAAGTTAAATCCCCATCCGAATATGAAGCATTTGACGCTGATATTTTCGGAAAAACAAATTTAAATCCAAGATATACATTTGATAATTTTGTAAAAGGTGATTGCAATCAACTTGCACGAGCAGCTGCTCTTGCGGTTGCGAATAACCCTGGAGGGACATCTTTTAATCCGCTTTTGGTTTATGGAGGTGTTGGGCTTGGGAAAACACACTTGATCCAGGCGATAGGTAATTATGTGCTTGCAAATAAAAAGGCAACAAGAGTTTATTATGTATCAAGCGAAAAATTCACAATTGATTTCGTTGAGGCGATCCAAAAGGATAAGGTCAACGAGTTTTCAAATTTCTATAAAAGTATGGATGTCTTGATAGTTGATGACATTCAATTCCTTGCCGGGAAAGAAAAGACACAGGATAATTTCTTTCACATATTTAATGCTTTACATCAAGCGAGAAAACAAATAGTTCTCTCCAGCGATAGACCCCCGAAGGAGCTGAAAGGTGTTGATGAGAGATTAATTTCGCGGTTTCAATGGGGATTGATCGCTGATATTCAACCACCGGACCTTGAAACGAGAATAGCAATTTTAAAGAAAAAAGCCGAGGATAATGGGATAGAACTTCCACAAGAAGTAATTGAATATATAGCGGTTCATATAACATCAAATATAAGGGAGCTTGAAGGTTGTCTTATAAGTTTGCTTGCGAAATCGTCGCTTGAAAATAGAAAAATTGACATTGAACTTGCAAAGGAAGTCGTTAGAACAATTGTCAAAGATACATCGGTCAATGTCACAATTGAAGAGATTCAGCGAATCGTTTGTGAATATTTTGGAATCCCGACGGATATGCTTAAAGCAAAAACAAGAAAGCAAGAAGTCGCTATAGCAAGACAAATAGCGATGTATCTTTGCAAGGAACTTACCGACTCATCTTTGAAAACAATCGGTTTACACTTCGGGGGAAGAGACCATAGCACCGTAATTCATGCTTGTCAATCGGTTGAAGATGAAATGAAAAGGAACGAGAAATTCAGGAATCTCGTGGAACAATTGAGAAGAAAAATTGAATTTAACTCAAAATAACAGCAATGTTGATAACTTTGTTGATAAGTTGTTAATTGCTGTGGATTCGCTGTTGAAAAGTCATAAAGTTATCCACATTTGAGATGTGGATAACTTCAAAATGTTGATAAAGTTAGAGTTATCCACATTCAATTAACATGCCGTTATTGTTGGGTTTTATCTTGCTACCCCAAAATTAAGCGAAAACGAATTGTTTTTCAAGATAAATTTTGAAAATTCCCCACTTTGTTATTTTCTACAAAAAGTTATCCACATATCCACACTGCTAATTAATAATCTTATAATAAATAAAAGACAAAAAACTAATTAAGATTTAACTGATTCTATAGCTTGAACTATAAGTGGGTAGTACCTATCAAGTGCACACTCAACCGAATTTCTCAATTCGCAAACACCATCTTCTGTTTCCCGACATTCTTTGCAGATATTCTCTCGCAGAGCGTTTACATAGTCATCCATTTTATCGCTTTTAACCGAAAGAACAACCTTCACAATTTTTGGAAAATATTCCTTAACTCCACACATTGACCTTTCCGAAATCCTACAAATGCCATTTCCATGCGGATCGCTATCAATGCAAACTTTGCAAACTATGTTTTGAACCGCAAGCCAATATTTTTCAAGTTCAAGTGTCATAGTAGCTCCTTAAAGTTTGTTTTTCAATTCTATTTTTAAAAATTCCCGTGAAAAAAGCAAGTTAAGTGTTGTTTTGATTTTTTGAAGAGGTATTGCTACATTTAAAGTTGAAGAACAAATTTATCCTTAAGCGTGAGATTAAACGGAAATTTTCCAAGAAATTTAACGGATAGAGAGCTTGATTGGATTTTGTGGATGTTGCCATCTGAAAAATCAGGTTATAAGGATTATCGTTTGCTTATTGAGAAATCGGTTATCATTGGTTATGGAAAATTTGAAGGGGATAATTTAATTCTTGGTCAAGTTGGGGACTTACCTGATGAGGAATCTTTTTTCACACCTGTTGTTTCACTTGGTCAGATAGAGACGCTTGAGGCGAAAATTCAAATTTCAATACATAAACCGCACAAGAACCAAATTCAAATTGATATTGTAAATCTCAATGGGGAGACCATTCCTGATGAGATTACCGAGGTAAGGAGATGGAGCTATTCAAGGTGGAATCCGGGAGAGCCATCTCCAGCGACAGGGAAACCGGTAAGGGAGGTTAGAATTTTTTCAAAATCTGAAAGCAATTTAATACTTGTTTTAAGTCCGTCGGATAAGAAGATATGGTTACACGAGATTGATTCGGGGATAAATTACATAATTCCGGTTACAAACTTTTTTAACGAGTTGATGAGACAGCGAAGGGATATTTTTGAAAAGATTGGGGGATTAAATGTTCCTTTGATTTTTGAAAACATTGATAAGTTCAGCGATGCGCAGATAAACAATGCCTTTTTATCTTACAGCAAAATTTTTGGGAAGGTTGATGTTGGAGCATATGAGGAGATGAAGGAGAAAAAGGGGTTTCTTGATTTTTTGAAAAGAAAGTTTAAAGGGGGATGATTTATGGACAAAGGGAAAATTGAAACAGAAAAAGATGTAATTGAAATAGGCAAGCGAGTTATAAGGATTGAAGCAAATGCGGTTGCGGAACTTGAAGATAGGATTGATGAAAGTTTTGCAGAGGTTGTTGATTTGATTTTGGGGTCAACTGGAAGAGTTGTGATAACTGGTGTTGGTAAGTCGGGTATTATAGCGAGGAAAATAGTTGCGACTATGAATTCAACAGGAACACCTGCTCTTTATCTTCACCCAGCGGACGCCATCCATGGAGACCTTGGTGTTGTGCGAAAGGAAGATGTGGTCATTTGTATTTCAAAGAGCGGGGACACGGTTGAGGTCCTGCGTTTGATACCGATTTTTAAAAGGATCGGTGTTCCTGTGATTTCAATGGTCGGGAATTTAAATTCACAACTTGCTCGCCTTTCTGATTATGTTTTGAATGTTTCCGTTAAAGAAGAAGCGTGTCCGTATAATTTAGCTCCGACTGCTTCAACTACAGCAACTCTTGCGATGGGGGATGCGCTTGCGATTGCTCTTCTTGAAAAGAGGAACTTCACGGTTGAAAACTTCGCCTTGTTTCACCCGGGTGGAAATCTTGGGAAGAGGTTGCTTCTTAAAGTTAAGGAGTTGATGGTCTCAGGTAAAGATGTCCCCATTGTTCATACTTCAACACCTATGAAGGAGACGATAATTGAGATGACATCAAAACGACTTGGAGCAACATGTGTTGTTGATGATAAAGGAAAACTTGTCGGCATAATCACTGATGGAGATTTAAGGCGACTTCTGCATAGGACTGAAAATGTTTTTGGCTTGACCGCCGGTGAAGTCATGACGAGAAATCCGAAGACAATTAAGGAAGATGCGCTCGCTGTTGTAGCTCTTCAAGAAATGGAACATTACAACATAACTCAACTTGTTGTCATTGACGATGAGCGATTTCCCATAGGTATGATTCACATTCACGATCTTGTGAAAGCGGGGTTAAGTTCATCTGAAACAGAGAACGAATTTGATCAATGAAGATAAAAACGATGTTTTTTATTCTTGCCCTTGTATTTTCAAGTTGTGAAGAGAAAATCAAACCTTCAATCGTTCATCTTTCCGATGTTCAAATCCCATCTCAAGAGTCGTGGAATGCAACCATCGTTTTTAGCGATTCAGGAAAAATTAGGGCTGTTTTGAAGGCTAGTCATATCCTTGTATTTCAAGATCAAGATGTGACAGTTTTAAATCAAGGTTTTAGAGTTGATTTTTATGATGAAAACGGGAAGCATACATCGTATTTGATCGCAGATAGCGGTAGAGTTAACGAGAGGACCAAAAATCTTGAGGCGTATGGGAACATAGTTGCTGTCTCCGACGAGGGAACGCGTGTTGAGACAACTCGTCTTTTCTGGGATAATGAAAGAAATAAAGTCCGCTCGGATGCTTTTGTTAAGGTGACATCACCAAATGAGATTTTACAGGGTTATGGTTTTGAAGCGGACCAGGATTTGAAAAATTATGTCGTCTATAAAGTAAGTGGACAAGCGAGGGTTGAGGAAAAGTAGAAAAATTAATTGACAAATCGGAAGTTAATTGTTATATTTACACTTGAAAACAAAATGAGAATTTGCGATGGCGCTTCAAATCATAGGTCATCACATTGAGGTTTCAGATCAAATTAAAAATTATATTGAAAGGGAGATTTCACGTTTAGACAAATTTTTTGATGGCATAATAAACGCTGAAGTTATATTAAGACAGGATACTAAACACAATCACTTGAAGGAAGCAGAGATAATAGTGAAGGTATACGAGCACAGATTGACATCAAAGGCGAACGATCCGGATATACTTAAAGCGTTTGACAAATCGCTCACAAAAATTGAAAGGCAGCTTATAAAATTCAAAGATAAGTTGAAATCGCACAGGTGAGAAAATGTTTAGCAGGGAATTTAAAGAAATAAAAAAGACGCATATCACGGTTGGTTTCTTTTATGAGTCGGGGAAAGAACTGTTCAAGTTGAAGGTTTTGAATGGGGATGTCGGCTTTGATAGAAAGATAACGGATAAAAATATACATCGTCCAGGGCTTGCGCTTGCTGGATATGTTGAGCTTTTCACATACAATAGAATTCAAGTTTTCGGGAACACGGAGATAAGGTATCTTCAAAGTTTGTCGCCAGAGGGTAGAGTTAAATCAATTCAAAACATACTTAAGTTTGAAATTCCTTGCGTTGTCATAACGAATGACAATTCGCTTCCTGACAATCTCCTTGATCTTTTCACCGAGAAGAAAATTTCTGTTTTTCAGACGCCACTTGAGACCACAAAGCTTGTTTATTTCATAAGCGATTTCCTTGACGATCAATTCGCACCGCAAACGGTTGTTCACGGTGACCTTGTTGATGTCTATGGGATAGGGCTTCTATTTGTTGGGAGATCAGGAATTGGAAAAAGTGAAATAGCGCTTGATCTTGTTGAAAGAGGACATCGTCTTGTGGCTGATGATGTTGTTTTAATAACCAAGAAAGGTGAAAACATATTAATTGGCACTTGTAACACGATAACGAAGCACTTCATGGAGATAAGAGGGCTTGGAATAATTGATGTCAAGAATATGTTCGGGATAAGAGCGATAAGATATCAAAAGAGGGTTGAGGTTGTTGTTGAACTTCTTGATTGGGACCCGAAAGAGGAATATACTCGCACCGGGCTTGATGAAGAAAAAATCTCCATACTCGGTGTTGAAATCCCACTTGTTAAGCTTCCGATCTTCCCAGGGAAAAATATAACCGTTATAGCTGAAGTCATTGCGCTTAATCATTTATTGAAACATTACGGTTACGACTCAGCCAAGGAATTCAACAAAAACATTGAAACACTTCTAAGGCAAAAAGCGTCTTCCTTAAAAACAGATGATTTCCCCATTGAGAGGATAGCCAGATACTTTGAACATGACTTTGAATAAATAATAATAGAGATTAAATGCGCGTTAATCAAATTCTGTTCTTTTTGATTTTATCCTTGCTCCTCACATTGGGTTGTAGAAAGGAAATCAAAAGAAATTACATAGTTATTGGAAGCACTATTGATATTGACTCTTTTAACCCGTATCTAAGCACATCGCTTTTCACTCAAGATATACTTGATAGAGTTTACCTTCGTCTTGCTGTTGAACATGAAGATTACCGAACCTTTACGCCACTTCTTGCGAAGAGATGGGAATGGTCAAAGGACTCTCTTCAAATCACTTTTTATCTTCGCAATGATGTTTATTGGAGCGATGGTGTTAAGACGACAGCGTATGATGTTGAATATAGTTTTAAAGCAGCCATTTCTCCCGAACTTGCTTGGCTAAACGCGGAGGACATAGTTAGAAATATAGAGGATGTAAAGGCTTTGAATGAGACAACGCTTGTTGTTAAGTATCGTTATGTTTATCCATATCAGGTTATGGATATAAACGATGTCTGGATAGTCCCGCGACACATCTATGAAAAGATCCCCTTCTCCGAATGGAGGAAGAATGGTTTCTTTGATCATAATCCTGTGACAAACGGTCCATATAAAGTTGCTCGCTGGGAAAGAGGACAATTGATTGAACTTGTCAAAAATGAAAGATATTTTGATAAAAATTATCCAAAGATAGAAAGGGTTTTCGTTAAAATCGTCCCAAATGAATCAAATTTAACTTTGCAGTTCTTGAATGGTGAGATTGATGTTTTGCCTTCCGTTTCGCCATCTGTTGCTGATAAATATGGGGGAGATAAAAATTTAAAGTTTGTTAAGTATCCACACCTTGCGTATGAATATATTGGGTGGAATCAGAAAAATCCGATATTTGCCGATAAAAAGGTGAGACAAGCGCTATCATACGGGATAAATGTTGATGAGATAATAAATGTTATTTTAAAAGGGAATGCCGTTCGTTCAACTTCACCATTCCCATCAATTTTTTGGGCTCACAATGAGAAATTAAAACCATATCCATATGATATTCAAAGGGCTAAAAAACTTCTTTATGAAGCTGGCTGGCGGGATTCAGATGGGGATGGAATCCTTGACAAGGTTATAGATGGGAGAAAGGTTGATTTTAAATTTACATTGATAACGAATGCTGAGAATCAAACGAGGAGGGAGGTTGCAGTGGCTATCCAAAATGACCTTTTGAAGCTTGGTGTTAAGATGGAAATCCAGCTTTATGAATTTAACACATTTATGCGCCATATACTTGATAGAAATTTTGATGCGGTTTTATCAGGTTGGAGGATTGCGACTAAGCCAGACCTTTCTTCTTTGTTTCACACCGAGGCGATAAAATCAGGGCATAATATCGTCTCGTATTCAAATCCGTATTTTGATAAGCTTAATGATTCAGCAGCTGTTTTAAACAACCTTGCAAGTGCCAAGAAAATTTGGGATGAAATTCAAGAGATACTTTATGAGGACCAACCTTATACATTTCTTTATGAGCCAGTTCGGATAAATGGGATTAGCAAAAGGATAAAAATTGAGACCGTTAAAATGAACAGTATAAGTTTCCTTTTTAATTTGCACGAGTGGGAATTAAGGTGAAGCCGGGAGAATGAGGGTGATTTTAAAACGAATTTTAAACGCTATTTTTCTTTCCCTTGGCATATCCACGGTTGTTTTCTTGCTCTTAAGGATATTACCTTCGGTTTCGTTCGCCGATTTGTATTTAAGCCCAAGATTATCGGATGAAACGATCGCAAGGATAAAATCATCTTATGGACTTGATAAACCTGTTTTGATTCAATTTTTCGTCTGGGTAAAGGAAATCGCGATGGGTAATTTCGGGTTTTCTTTTATCTATCGCAAGCCGGTGATTGAGTGTATATTTGATGCTTTTCTTTCAACCTTGATCATCGGGCTTCCAGCGCTTATTTACAGTTTTGGTTTAGGTATTGTTGTTGGTGTTCAATTGGCTCGTAAAAAAGGGAAGGCGGTTGATAAGTTCGTAAGTGTTTTTCTCCTTATTTTATATTCAATTCCAACTTTTTGGGTTGGGATAGTTTTTATACTCATTTTTAGTTATGCGCTTGGATTTTTCCCTTCATCTGGGCTTCGTTCTTTTAATTTCAATGAGATGAGCTTTGTTGAGAAAATTTTTGATTTATTTTGGCATATTTTCCTTCCATCTTTCACACTTGGTATAGCGCCTATGTCTGCAGTTGCAAGGTTTGTAAGAAGCCACACGCTTAAGGTTTTATCGCAAACTTATGTTAAAATGGCAAAAGCGAAGGGTCTTGAAGAGCGTCTGATTTTTTATCGTCATGTTTTGCCGAACGCTTTGCTTCCCGTTGTAACTCTTTTTGGTCTTTACCTGCCTGTTTTCCTCGCTGGATCAGTCGTCGTTGAGCAAATTTTTTCAATTCCGGGGCTTGGGAAACTTGCGATTGACTCAATTTTTAAGAGGGATTATCCTCTTACCGTTGGGATAACATTGTTTGTTTCTTTCATCGTCATATTTGGGAATTTGATCTCAGATATACTATACACAATTTTTGACCCAAGGATAAGGTTGGAATGATAGCGCGGAAGAAAATATTTTGGGTTTCAATCTTTGTGGTGTTCTATCTTGTTTTAGCGGATTTGATAGCACCGTTTGATCCCATAATGTCGCTTGACAGAGAAAATCTTTCATCATTACCGCCTTTGACAAGGGTTTATGAGATAAATTTGAAAGACGGTGGGAAAGTCATCGCTTTTGATTATGTTAAGCAAGGCGAATTCGTTTATTACACACAGAAATTTTCGCGTGGCAGGGTTAAACTTGAGGATTTGAAAAATGTTAGGTCGCTTCTTTTTGTCTTCGGGACGGATAATCTCGGGCGAGATGTGTTAAGTAGGACAATTTATGGGGGCAAGATATCCCTTTTAGTTGGCATAATTGCTTCTTTTATCGCTCTTTTTGTCGGACTGATTGTTGGAGTTTTCGCTGGTTACTTCGGTGGGATAATTGATAAGGTTTTGATGCGAATTACGGATGTATTTCTTGCTTTCCCGAAATTGTTCCTTGTGCTTGTGGTTGTCTCTCTTAGTTCGGGACAAACGATTTTCTCTCTTATTTTAATTTTAGGTCTGTTAAGTTGGATGGGAATAGCAAGGTTTACAAGGGCGGAATTTTTGAAGTTAAAAAATATGGAGTTCGTCCTTGCGCTTGAAGCGATTGGTTTCCCAGATCTTAAAATTGCACTCAGACATATTTTGCCTAATGCTATATTGCCATCTCTCGTGAATATGCCCTTGCTG
This sequence comes from Candidatus Thermokryptus mobilis, assembly GCF_900070205.1. Classification (NCBI taxonomy): domain Bacteria; kingdom Pseudomonadati; phylum Candidatus Kryptoniota; genus Candidatus Thermokryptus; species Candidatus Thermokryptus mobilis. Next base: position 47,779 of record NZ_FAOO01000009.1, read on the forward strand.
ATTGGTGATTTGATCTTGACGGAATCAATTTTAAGCTTTATTGGCTTTGGGGTTCAACCTCCAACTCCAACTTGGGGAAGTATGATAAGTGAGGCGGAAAAGAGTTTGCTTTCAACTTGGTGGCTTCCAATCCCGCCTGGCATTTTAATCTCAGCTACTGTTTTAATTATGAATTGGGCTTCTGAAATTGAAGAATAGGTAGTGGGAAATATTGGGATTTTTTTCTTATATTTATCATAAACTCTCAAAAATTTTTCTCAATCATGAGACCGACTGAATTTATACTTGTACTTGATTTCGGCTCGCAGTATACTCAGCTTATAGCCAGAAGGATAAGAGAGCTAGGTGTCTTTTCGGAGATTCAAAGGTTTGATTTCCCCATTGATGAAATTTTAAAGTTGAAACCAAAGGGGATAATTTTATCAGGAGGGCCTTCAAGCGTTTACGAAGATGGCGCACCTCAAGTTGATGAAAAATTGTTTGAACTTGGAATTCCAGTGCTTGGAATTTGCTATGGACTTCAATTGATAGCGTATAAACTTGGTGGAATTGTTGATAAGTTTGCCAAGAGAGAATACGGGAAGGCAGTTTTAAGAGTTATAAAAGATGACGATTTATTTTATGGGTTCAATTCACAAAGCGTCGTTTGGATGAGCCATGGGGATGCACTGATAAAGGAACCGGATGGCTTTGAAGTTATAGCTTGGACTGATAATTCGCCGATTTGTGCTATAAGAAATAAAGATAAAAAGATTTACGGCGTTCAATTTCATCCGGAAGTTGCGCACACGGAAAGGGGCGATGAAATTTTGAGAAATTTTGTGTATAAGATTTGCGGTTGTAAAGGTGAGTGGAACGCTGAATTTTTCATTGAAAGGGAGATTGAGGAAATAAGGAAGATTGTTGGGGATGAAAAGGTTATTTGTGCCGTAAGTGGTGGGGTTGATTCAACAGTTCTTGCACTGCTTTTAAGTAGAGCTATCGGGGAGAATTTGATCGCTATTTTTATAGATAATGGTTTGATGCGCGAGGGTGAAACTGAAGAGGTCTTGAAAAATTTTAGGGAAATTGGGGTTAACATTTATTATGTAAATGCAAGCGAGGTCTTTCTTGAAAGATTAAAAGGTATCTTTGATCCAGAGGAAAAGAGACGAATCATTGGGAGGACATTTATTGAGATATTTGAAAGAGAGGCGGAAAAATTTGGCGATGTGAAATTCCTTGCGCAAGGGACGCTTTATCCTGATGTCATTGAATCAACGAGTTATAAAGGTCCTTCATCAAAGATAAAGACGCATCATAATGTTGGGGGTCTTCCTGAGCGTATGAATTTCAAGTTGATAGAGCCGTTTAGAGAACTTTTTAAAGATGAGGTCAGAAAGATAGGGAGGTCTTTGGGTTTAAGCAATGAAATTTTAAACCGCCATCCTTTCCCAGGTCCTGGGCTTGCTGTTAGAGTTGTTGGGGAGGTAACAAAAGATAAACTTGAAATTTTGCGCAAAGCAGATAAAATTTTCATTGAGGAGATAAAGAAAGCAAATTTATACGACAAAATTTGGCAAGCGTTTGCTGTTCTTTTGCCAATTAAAACAGTTGGTGTTATGGGGGACGAGAGAAGTTATGAGTATGTGGTAGCCCTTAGAGCTGTTTCAAGTCAAGATGGTATGACGGCGGATTGGTTCAGATTCCCGTATGATTTGCTTGAGAGGGTTTCAAATAGGATCGTCAATGAGGTAAAAGGTGTAAATCGTGTTATCTATGATATAACAACAAAACCACCGGCGACAATTGAATGGGAGTGAGAAAATGTCCAACGGGATAATAAAGAAAATGATTGAGAGAGCGAGGAAGTATTTTGACTCGGGGAAATATCTTCATTCGCTTCAGATTTATCACAGGATTATAAGTGAGTATCCGGGGTATGTTGATGCGTACTCTGAGTTGGCTTATGTTTACACAAAGCTTGGGAAGGAGGGTTATGCTGAGAAGCTTTTGAGGAAGGCGCTTCAAATAGAGCCGGGGAACGAGGAAGTGCTCTTTTTGCTTGGGACGAATTGTTTGCGCTCAAAGAAATTTGATGAAGCGATAAAATTCTTAACAAAGCTTGCTTACCTTGAATATCCAGCTGTTCATTATAACCTCGGACTTGCTTATTATTACCGTGGCGATTACCTTGAGGCCGAAGCCGAGCTTAAAAAAGTTTTAAGCCTTGACCCGGATTTTCCCAAAGCTGTTGAGTCGCTTGCCGAGATATTGATAAAGCGCGAAAGTTATGATGAGGCGGTTGATTACTTAAAGCGTGGGATAAAAAGAGAGCCCTATAATCATACGCTTTATTATCTCTTGGGCATATCATTTTGGAATTTGGGAAAGTTAAAACAAGCTCGCGAGGCAATTGAAACCGCTATTGACCTTGAACCGAATAAAGGAATCCTGTGGCAAACATGTGGTGAAATTTTACTTGAACTCGGTGAAATTGAAGAGGCGGAGAGGTATTTCAATCGCGCTATTTCACTTGATAAAGGTTTAGTTGATTCGTTCATAAATCTCGGTTTAATTCATTTGTATCGTGGTGAGGATGAGCAAGCGAGAAAGTTTTTTGATGAGGCAATTAAAATTGACCCTAAAGCGAGCGTGAAAATAGAGGAAAAAATCAAACTTTTAAGAAATGGTTAAGTTCATCCGCTTTCTTTTGCTCATTTTGATCATTAAAGAAAGTGTTTTGACTCAAGGATATAGTTTTTTTAATCCCGTTGCCGATTCGCTTTTTAAAGCAGGCGTTGAACTTTTCAAATTCGGTTTGAATTCCAGAGGACATTTAGCTGATACCTCAGGGGGGAGGGAATACTTCTTAAACGCATATTTAAAATTTGATTCCGTTATTTCTCTTGGTTTGAATCACCGAACGACAGCAAGTTATCTTATGGCTTCAAAGTCGCTTTGTTATCTTAACAGATTTGCAGATGCGGGTAACTTATTGAGGGATTTTCTGTCAAAGTTCCCCGAGAGCGAATATGTTGAAGATGCTCATTATACGCTTGGGCTGATTTACTTCAAGCTTGGAGATTTAGATGACGCTTTGCTTGAGATTGATAGGTCTATTCAAGTTTCAAAAAGTGATCCAACGAAGTATAAAAGAGTTATTTCTGCACTTATTGATTCGGTTGATTTGACCACGCTTCAAAAGCTTGCGGATAAGGTTTCATCCACCGAGGTTAAATATCTTGTAGTTGTAAAAGTAGCGGATAAAATCGCTCTTTCTGGGAAATATGAAGATGCGAAAAAATACATCGCGGACAGGTTGAGATATTTTAGTGGGACTGAATTTTACGAGAGATTGATGTTTAAAATTTCGTATTACGAACGCCTTCTAGCTCGTCCAGAGGTTAAAATAGGTGTTTTGCTCCCCGAGCGACAAAGCTTAAGTGAATCAATTTTAAAAGGTATTGAACTTGCCGTTGAGCAACATAATTTAAATTTCAGCCCCAAGGTTGGGATTGAGCTCAGGTATTATAATTCACTTGATATTGACAGGAAGGTTTTGTCTTTCAAGAAAGTTCCTGAGGTCTCTGCGATAATTGGACCAGTTTACAGTGAAGATGTTCAAATTTGTGCGAGGTTCATCAACGATTTAAAAATACCTTTGATTTCACCGACAGCCACATCGGATGGTTTAGCTGATTTAAGCGATTACATTTTTCAGTTGAATTCCGATTTTACGACTAGGGCAAGGGCTATAGCACAGTTTGCGGTTTTTTCGCTTGGGTTGAAATACTTTTTTGTTCTCGCACCGAACGATAAAAGGATAAAACCATTCGTTGATGCTTTTGTTGATGAAGTTAAGTTGGATTCCGGTCAAGTGATGAAAATTCAGTTTTACAATCCAGATGAAACGGACCTTCGCGGTTATTTTAGGGAGATGAAAGCTGTTCTTGATTCCTTTAAAGTTCCGTTGGATATTGTCGGGCTTTTTGCTCCAATTTTAAATTCCGACTTCATCGGTATAATCACCTCACAGGTCTTTTACCACGATATGAATGTTAAAATTTTGGGCAACGATATCTGGAACAATTTTAATGAACTTTACCTAAACAGGAGATACACCGATGGAGTTGTATTCACTGCTGGTTGGAAAGTTGATTTTGAGTCACAAGCATATAAAAACTTCGTAAAGGTTTTTAAAGATAGATATGGAGTTGAACCGGACGAGTTATCCATTTACGGTTATGATACTGCGAGATTTCTTTTGGAAGTGATAAAGGCGGGAATGTTAACACCTGGCGAAGTTTATAATGCGATTAAGAAAGTGGAATTTTTCGGCATAGGCAGGGATATCGTGTTTGAAGATGGGCGTGTCAACAGGTCAATTGCGATTCTTGTTTTTAAAGATAATTTAATACGGAGGTTAACTCAATGGACGATAAAAAAGTAAGTTATGAGTTGGATTCGGAGTATAGGGTTAGGGTTAAAGACCTTCCGCCTGAGACGAGACCGAGGGAGAAATTTATAAAGTATGGACCACAAGCGGTCTCAAATGCTGAGCTTCTTGCTATTTTGATCGGTTCAGGGACTAGAAAGATTTCCGCCATTGACCTTGCGAATAAAATTCTGGCTGATGCTGGTGGGTTAAGAGAACTGGCTCGTAAAGGGCTTGGTGACCTTAGGAAATACAAAGGTATAGGATTAAAAAAAGCGGTGACAGTAGCTGCTGCATTTGAGCTATCACGAAGGATTCAATCTGAACCTTTTTCACAACGCCATCAGATCACCAGCCCTGAAGACATCGTAAGGATATTTGCACCGCGACTTTCTGATTTAAATAGAGAGATTTTGATAGTCGTCCTACTTAACACTGCTAATCGCATCATAAGGGATGTTATTATTTCCGAGGGGAATTTGAACTCAAGTGTAATTCATCCCCGTGAGGTATTTAAGCCGGCGATTGATGAGCTCAGTGCAAGTGTTATTCTCGTTCATAATCATCCAAGTGGAAATCCCGAGCCAAGTCGTGCGGATATTGAAGTGACAAAGCAGATTTACCAAGCTGGCGAGATAATAGGCATAAAGCTTCTTGATCATGTCATAATAGCTGGGGACAGATACACGAGCATGGCGCAACTTGGGCTTTTAAAATAAATTTTGGAGGTAAATTATGGAGTTAAAAATTGTAAAAATTGAGAAGCCAGACAACATCAATTTCATCCTTGGGCAGTCACATTTCATAAAAACGGTTGAGGATTTGTATGAAGCGATAGTAACAACTCAACCGCATATGAAATTCGGTATAGCGTTTTGCGAGTCCTCAGGTCCAGCGCTTGTGAGATGGGCTGGAAATGATGAAGCGATGATTGAACTTGCGAAAAAAAATGCCTTAAATCTCTCCGCAGGTCATTCATTTGTAATTTTCATGGATAATGGTTATCCGATCAACATACTTAATGCGATAAAAATGGTCCCAGAGGTTTGCAGAATCTTTTGTGCGACGGCTAACCCGGTTGAGGTTATAATTGCGGAAACAGAGCAAGGTCGCGGAATACTCGGTGTAATAGATGGAGTTAAGACAAAAGGAATAGAAGGAGAGGAGGATATACAGAAGCGAAAGGAATTTTTGAGAAAAATTGGATACAAGTTTTGAAATTATTAAATTTTTTGTGCTTTGATACAATAAATTCCGCGAGAGGTTGATTTTAATGTTCGTCATTTTGAAGATTTTTAAAGTTGTGTTGCCTTTGCTTTACATAGCAACGAGTTGGCTTTACGGTCGTGCCTTTTTCAAGGATGATTTATTTGCGAAAAAATATAAAACGAAATTTCTCGTCTTTACCTTAATTTTTCACTTCGTTTATCTTATCCTCAGAACCGCTGAATTAAACCATCCACCTGTGACATCTGTTTTTGAGCTTTTATGTGTGCTTGGTTTTTCGCTTGCTCTTGCTTATGTGGTGATTGAGTACCTTACGAAAATTAAAAACACCGGCTTTTTCGCCCTTGTGATTTCGTCCCTGTTTGTTCTTGTGGCATCGCTTTTTTCAAGGGACATTTATGGTTTTGAATATGATGTTTTGAAAAATGAATTGCTCGCTTTCCATGTTACCTTTGCACTTGTTGGATATTCAGCCTTTGCTTTATCGGCGATATATGGATTGCTTTATATAATGCTTTATCACAAATTGAGGACGAAGACATTTGACACAGTTTATAAAAATCTTCCAAACCTTGAAATGATTGAATCAATGCTTCATAAATCAACCTTGGTTGGTTTTGTGGCTTTGACATTTGTGATAATTTTTGGTTTCATTTGGTTGCCGAAAGCGTTTAAGGATTTTTCATATACGGACGCAAAACTTGTTGGGACATTCATAATCTGGCTTATTTATGCTGTTGGGCTTGGTGTGATAGGTGTTGTGAATTTAACAGGTAAAAGAGTGGCGGTAATGTCAATAATTGGTTTCATCCTTGTGTTTATATTGATGGCTTTTGCGAATTCCTTGTCGGGCTTCCATAGGTTTTATTGATAATTTAAGCGACTGCTGATATGGATTTATTACTTGTTGGCTTGAATCATAAAACGGCGAGCGTTGAAGTAAGGGAGAAACTTTATTACACGCTTGATGAGACAAAAGATGTCCTGCCCGATTTGGTTCAACGATTTTTAAAGGAGGGGGTTTTGCTGTCAACTTGCAACAGGACGGAACTTTACGGGGTTTTAAAAGATGAACTTGTTAAGCCAGAGGATATAATTGACTACTTGATCAAAAGAAAAGATGCCGATGGGGTTGTCACTCGTTCGCATTTTTATGTGATGCATTCATATGATGCATTAAGGCATCTGCTTGAGGTCAGCTCTGGGATTGATTCAATGTTGATCGGTGATGTTCAGATACTTGGTCAGGTCAAGGATGCCTATGAAGTTGCTGTTGGTTGTGGGGTTGTTGGAACGCTTTTGCATGAAGTTTTTCATACTGCCTTTAGGACTGGGAAAAGAGCTAAAAGTGAGACAGCTATAAGCGAGGGAGCGGTTTCGGTTAGTTATGCAGCGGTTGAACTTGCTGAAAAGATATTCGCCAATCTTTCAAAGAAAAAAGCGATGTTGATAGGTGCTGGCGAAACAGCTGAACTTACAGCAAAACATCTCGTCTCCCGTGGGATGAGCGAAATTTTAATAGCAAATAGAACTTTTGAAAGGGCTGAAAAGCTAGCGCAACAATTTAAAGGCATCGCAATAAAACTTGATGAGATTGAAAATAAACTCTGTGAAGTTGATATAGTCATAAGCTCTGTCACGCTTGATGGTTATATTTTGAGCTATGAGCAAGTCAAAAGCGCGATGTCAAGAAGACAGAACAAACCGATTCTGATAATTGATATTGGAGTTCCGAGGAACATTGACCCCAAAGTTAGGGAGATTGAAAATGTCTTCCTTGAAGATATTGACTCGCTTGAGTCAATAGCGAGGTCAAATTATGAAAGGAGGTTAAATGAGATACCGAAGGTTCAAAGGATAATTGATGAGGAGATAAAAAATTTCATAAAATGGTATGAGGCGCATCTTGTCGCCCCGACGATAAAACTCCTCCGTGAGAAATTTGAAGAGATAAGGCGAAATGAACTTGAAAAGTATAAAAATAAATTTTCACCCGAGGATTTTCAAAGGGTAGATGTGTTGACAAAAACACTTGTTAATAAATTGCTTCACACCCCTACGGTTAGCATCAGGGAGTTATCAAATGGGAAGAGCGATTCCGAGAGGATAAAGTTTATTCAATTTGTCAAGGAATTATTCGGTTTGGGTCAATAAAAATAAAATTTTTTAAGTTTGTGAAAGTTAGAATTGGAACACGGGGTAGTAAACTTGCGCTGTGGCAGACGGAATTTGTGAGGAGAAAACTTTCAGATGTTTTCCCCGATGTTGAATTTGAAGTCAAAGTGATAAAAACTAAAGGGGATAAAATTCTTGATTCGCCACTTTCAAAAATTGGAGATAAAGGGATTTTCACCCGTGAGATTGAAATTGAGCTTTTGAATCGCGAGATTGATATTGCAGTTCACAGTTTAAAGGACCTTCCAACGAAATTACCTGAGGGGTTGATAATTGGTGCTGTCACTGAACGGGAAGATGTAAGAGATGTTTTAATTTCTAAAGATAATTTGAAACTGGCGGAGTTGCCGAAAGAAGCTGTGATTGCTACTGGGAGTTTGAGAAGAAGGGCTCAACTTCTTCACTTTAGAAGTGATTTTAAATTTGTTGATTTGCGAGGTAATATTGACACAAGATTTAGAAAGTTTGATGAGTCGAATTGGGACGCAATGGTTTTAGCATTTGCAGGGGTGCGAAGGATGAATTATGACGGTAGAACTGCTGAGTTAATTTCAACTGATATAGTGCTTCCAGCTGTTGGTCAAGGAGCGATAGCAATTGAAGTTAGAGAAGATGATATGAAAATCCTTGACTTGGTTAGACGGATAAATCATCTTGAGACGGAGCTTGCGACAAGGTCTGAGCGTGCTCTTTTGAGGCGACTTGAGGGAGGATGTCAAGTCCCAATCGGTGCTTTTGCTACTGTAAACGATGGCAAAATTAAAATTTCAGCTATGATAAGCAACTTTGATGGGACATTTTTTGTCAGGGATTCAATTGAAGGTTTTGTAAGCAATGATGTAGAAGAACTCGGTTTTGAACTTGCAGAAAAACTTCTTGAACAAGGTGGCGCGAGGATTCTTGAAGAGATAAAAAGAGCAAGTGGTTGAGATGAAAGTTTTGATAACAAGGGATAAAACACAAGCTTTGGACTTCGCAAGGGAAATTGAAACATATGGTTTTATCCCCGTCTTCTTTCCAACGATTGAAATAACAGAGCCAGATTTATGGGATGATGTTGACGAAAAAATAAACCGAATTGATGAATATACCGATTTGATTTTCACAAGCGCGAACGCAGTTAGATTTTTCCTTGAGAGATTTAAAAAATATCAGCCGATTGAAAATTTAAAGGGCAAAAAAATCCATGTCGTTGGGGTTAAAACAAAAATTGAAGTTGAAAAGTATGGACTTTTAGTTGAACCACTTCCTGAAAGGTCAGATAAGGGAAGTTTATTTGAGAAAATTTTGCTCAATGCGGTTTCCGGGAAAAAGTTTCTATTCCCGCGAGGGAATTTGTCGGAGGAGGAGTTTATTGAGTCGGCGAGAAGGAAAGGAATTGACATTGATGATGTCATCGTTTACAGGACGATTAAGCCGAATCTCGGAGAAAATTTGAAGCAAGAGGTGAAATCAATGCTTGAAAGTGGCGAAATTGGTGTTGTTACATTTTTTAGCCCGTCAAGTGTGCGAAACTTTGTTGAAATTTTTGGGGTTGCTTTGCTTCGGAAACAGCGTATAGCTGTCATAGGTGGAACTACTTTGAAAGCTTGTGAAGAACTTGGTTTAAAGGTTGATGTAAATCCGATGGAGTTTAACCCGAAGCCAGACGGTGCATTTCTTGCGAGATTACTTTGGGAAGTTTTCAAGAAAAACGGTTGAAATATGAAACAAAAAAACGACATATTTCTAAAAGCTTGCAGACGGGAAAGCACGGAGAGAACACCGATATGGATAATGCGACAGGCGGGAAGATATTTGCCTGAATACAGGAAGATCCGTCAAAGGTATGATTTTTTAACGATGATAAAAACGCCTGAAATCGCCTCCGAAGTGACGATTCAACCAATTGAAATCATCGGCGTGGATGCCGGGATAATTTTCTCGGATATACTTGTGCTTCCAGAAGCAATGGGGTTGAAACTTTATATTGATGAGGTTGGTGGTCCAAAGTTTGAGAAGAACATTCAAAATGAGGAGGATGTTGATAGATTGATTATTCCAGATCCAACGGATAAATTGAAATATGTGCTTAATGCGATAGAGTTGACCAAGCGGAATATAGATGTTCCGTTGATAGGTTTTTCTGGCTCTCCGTGGACTCTTTTTGCATATATGGTTGATGGCAGTAAGGATTTTAGAAATGCGAAGGTTTTGATATATTCCCACTCTAAGCTTGCGCATAAACTTCTTGAAAAAATCGCTGTTTCAGTGTCAAGGTTTTTGATCTCACAGATTGAAAGTGGGGCTGACGCAGTACAAATTTTTGATACATGGGGTGGCATTTTAAATCGTGAAACTTTTGAAGAGTTCTCTTTGAGATACATTCACTATGTGGTTGAAGCTGTAAAATCAAAGTTTGCCAGCACTGTTCCTGTGATTTTATATTCAAAGGGGACTTGGCAATGGATGGAGCGGATAATTGGTTCCGGTTGCGATGTTATAAGCATTGATTGGACATTTGATTTAAAGGAAGCCAGAGAAAGAGTCGGGGACAGGGTTTCAATTCAGGGGAATCTTGATCCGGTTGTTTTACTTTCAAAACCCGATGTTGTGGTCCGCGAAGCGCTCAAGGTAATTGACAGATATGGAAGGGGAGATGGACACATTTTTAATCTCGGGCATGGGATTTTGCCTGAGACACCAGTTGATAATGTGAAAATTTTGGTTGAGACAGTCAAGAGCGAAAGTAGAAAATATCATAAATAAAATTTGGTGGTAGTTATGAGGATAGAAAATATTGACATAGAGCTTTTGAAGAAATACGACCGTCCTGGTCCAAGGTATACCAGTTATCCGCCAGCGCCTGCTTTTTCAAAGGATTTCGGACCGGATGATTATAAGGATGCGATTATTGAGAATAATAAGGAAAACCCCATGAATGTCCTTTCGCTTTATTTTCATATACCTTTTTGTGATACGCTATGTTATTTTTGTGGCTGTAATATGCTCGTCACTCACAACAGGGCAACGATAAGGAAGTATCTTGATTACTTGAAGCGTGAGGTTGAAATGGTTTGTGAATTTCTTTCTTCAGGGCGGAAGGTCACGCAACTTCATTGGGGTGGTGGGACACCGTCTTATTTGAATCCCGATGAAATAAAAGAACTTGGCGGTTTTATAAATGAAAGGTTTGAATTTGTTGATGACCCTGAGGTTGGAGTTGAGATTGACCCGCGCGGTTTAACTTACGAACATATGAGGGCGTTCCGAGAAGTTGGTTTTAATAGAATTAGCATGGGGGTTCAAGATTTTGATCCGAGGGTTCAGAAAGCGGTTAACAGGATTCAACCTGAGGAAATCACACGGCAAGCTATTGATTGGGCTCGTGAGCTTGGTTTTAAGAGTATAAACCTTGATTTGATTTATGGTCTGCCGTTTCAAACAATTGAATCGTTTGAGAAGACACTTGACAAGGTGATAGAGCTTTCACCTGAGCGACTCGCTGTTTTTAATTTTGCTTATGTTCCATGGCTTAAACCACATCAAAGGGTTATAAAAAGGGAGGATTTGCCAACCCCTGATGTTAAGTTAAAAATTTTGAAAATGACGATAGAGAAGCTGACGGAAGCTGGATATGTTTACATTGGGATGGATCATTTTGCTAAACCAGATGATGAGCTTGCAATTGCGCAAAAGGAAAAAACACTTTACAGGAACTTCCAGGGTTATTCAACTCGCGCTGGTGCAGATCTCTATGCGTTCGGGATGTCAGCTATAAGTCAATTTCAAAACATTTACGCTCAAAATTACAAGGAATTGAAGGATTATTATTCACGAATTGACGAGGGGAAATTCCCGACAGCGGTTGGCTATAGAATGAGTCAAGACGATATAATTAGAAAGCATGTGATAATGCGTTTGATGTGCGATATGGAACTGACGAAAAGCGAGGTTGAGGAAAAGTTCAATATAAAATTTGACGATTATTTCGCGGATTCAATTCAGAAGTTGAACGAGTTTGTTGAGGACGGTTTAGTTGAATTAAGCGGTGATAAAATCATAGTCAGCTTAATGGGTCGTCTTGTGATAAGAAATATAGCGATGTGCTTTGACGCCTACATTGATAAGATGATGAAGGAGAAGCCGATATTTTCAAGGACAGTTTAAGTTTGGAACTTGAAATTCTGTATTTGGTTTTTTATATTAAAGACAGAAAAACAAAGTTAGGAGAAGTGAAATGAAGCGCTTGATTTTGGGTTTGGTTTTGGTTGTTTTTGTGAGTTCGTTCGCAAACTCACAATTTAAAGATCAGCTTGAATCAAAGCCCGATGTTTATCAAAAATTGTTTATGCGTCATAGTTTTTCCGTTTCATATTTCAGCATCGGTGGAAAGGGGTTTATGTTAAATTCGTATACAAATTCAATCCTTTACAGGTTTTCGGACAACTTAAATTTACAAGCAGACATCAGCTTCATTAGCTCACCTTTTAGTTCATTTGGTCGTGGATTTCAAAGAAGTTTAAGCGGGGTCTTCATAGATCGCATTGAGTTGAATTATCAACCCTTCAGAAATGTGTTTATAAACATCCAGTATCGTCAAGTCCCATTTTACCAGTATTATTATTACCCCTATTATCGCTGGTGATGTGTAATTTTTGAACTTAATTTCGCCTTTTGTTTCATTTTTTCCTATTTCGCCCGATTCTGGCAGGATTGAAATTATTGAAATTCAATGAGGGGTTTCTGGTACAGTTTTTGCTTTATATTCTGTTATGAGTGTTAACAAAATAGATTTTAAAATGAATCAAGGTAAACTTTTCTATTTAGCACCTGATGATTTAAACAAAATTTTTGAGCATTTCAAATCAAGGGGGTACAAGGTAATTGGTCCAACCGTAGTTGATGATGCGATTGTTTATGATGAGATATCGGATGTTAAGGATTTGCCTGTTGGGGTAGGGGATGAACAATCGCCCGGTATTTACAGGTTAAAAAGTAGGGACGATGGGGCTTTTTTTGGTTATGTAGTTGGACCACATTCATGGAAAAGGTTTCTTTATCCGCCGATACTCACACTTTTTGAAGCAAGGAGGGAAAACGGGAACATTAAAATTTCCGAATGTAACGATGAGGATGTAAAATTTCTTTTTGTTGGCGTCAGGGCTTGTGAGATTTCAGCAATTATGATTTTGGATAAAGTTCTTGGCGGTGGGCAATATGTTGATCCTGTTTATATTAAGAGAAGGAAGAATACTTTTATTCTAGCTGTGAACTGCAATGAACCCGGGGGGAATTGTTTTTGCTTTTCAACTGGGACTGGCCCAAGGGCTTTAGCTGGGTATGACATTGTGTTAACTGAGGTGATTCTTAATGATAAGCATTATTTCACGGCGAGGGCTGGAAGTGATCAAGGTGAAGAAGTGCTTGAGGATTTAGGTTTCAGAGAAGCGAGCCAAGATGAGGTTAAAGAGGCGGAGAAAATTTTGAGTGAGGCGCCCAACAAGTTCACAAAGAGAGTTGATTTAACGAATGTTGTTGAAATTTTACAATCAAATTATGAGAACCCGCTTTGGGATAAGATAGCTGAAAGATGTCTTTCATGTGGGAACTGCACGATGGTTTGTCCTACTTGTTTCTGTCATAATGTTGAGGATGTGACTGATTTATTGGGTCAAGTTGCAAGGAGAATTAGAAGATGGGATTCATGTTTCACGGTTGAATTTTCTTACATACATGGTGGTAGTGTTAGATATTCAACTATGTCAAGATATAGGCAATGGATAATGCATAAACTTTCAACTTGGAAAAATCAGTTCGGGATGATAGGATGTGTTGGATGTGGTAGATGTATAACTTGGTGCCCTGTTGGGATTGATATAACTGAAGGTGTGAAGAGTTTTAAAGAGGTTTTAAACAAAATTTAAAAGAGGTGTTATCATGAGTATTGAAACGTTAGAAAGGTTACTTGTTGAACATCCATTTTTCAAAGGGCTTGGGGAGGAGTATCTTTCGCTTGTAGTTGGATGTGCAAGGAATGCTTTCTTTAAGGCGGGTGATTTCATTTTCAGAGAGGGGGAAGAAGCGAATGAGTTTTACATCATACGCGATGGTAAAGTTTCACTTGAGATAGTTTCTCCGGGTAGGGAGCCGATCGTAATTCAGACGCTTGAAAGCGGTGAGGTTCTTGGTTGGTCTTGGCTTGTTCCACCTTATTATTGGCATTTTGATGCGCGCGCTATTGAACCAACGAGGGTTGTGGCTTTTGATGGTAAGTGTTTGAGGAACAAGTGTGAAGAGGACCCTAAGCTCGGGTATGAGCTTTTAAAAAGGTTAGTTCCAATAATTGAGCAGCGACTTCAAGCAACAAGAATACAATTACTTGATCTATATGGAACACATAGTTGAAGAGAAAACCTTCGCTCAAGAAATTTCAATTTTGCCAAAGTTTTTCAGGATTCGTCAAAGAAAGCAGGAAACAAGAGATACTTTTACCCTTGAGCTTGAACCTGTTGATAAGGGTTTTGAGTTTACATTTGTGCCTGGTCAGTTTAATATGATTTATGTTTTTGGGGTTGGGGAAGTTCCAATATCAATAAGTGGTGATCCGAGAAGAACTGATTTGATAACCCATACAACACGGATTGTTGGGGTTGTAACAAAAGCGATGGGCAAACTCAAAAGGGGCGATATTTTGGGCATAAGAGGTCCATTTGGAAATGGTTGGGGTGTTGAAAAATTTGTCGGTAAAGATGTGGTTATAGTTGCAGGTGGAATAGGGCTCGCTCCGTTAAGACCAGCAATTTATCAAATTCTATCCAACAGGGGAAGTTATAACAGAGTTGTCCTTTTATATGGTGCAAGGACGCCTGAGGATATCCTTTATAAGCGTGAGATTGAAAAATGGAAGTCAAGATTTGACTTTGAAGTTTATGTCACTGTTGATAGGGGGACAAGTAATTGGAAGGGGAATGTTGGCGTTGTGACAACTTTGATAGCACGTGCACCTTTTGATCCAGAAAATGTGGTGGCGTTCGTTTGCGGTCCTGAGATAATGATGCGTTTCACAGCGCTTGAACTTAAAAAAAGAGGTGTTTCGGAAAATAATATATTTATCTCAATGGAGCGGAATATGAAGTGCGGTGTAGGGTTGTGCGGTCATTGTCAATTTGGACCTTTGTTTATATGCAAAGATGGACCTGTTTTTAGCTATTCCCAAGTAAGAGATTTAATATCCAAGCGGGAGATTTAAAATGGAACGAAAGAAACCAAAACTTGCTGTTTGGAAGTTCGCTTCTTGCGATGGATGTCAATTGAGTTTGCTTGACTGTGAGGATGAACTTTTGGATATAGTTGGAGCTGTAGACATAGCCTATTTTCTTGAGGCATCAAGAGCAGTGATTTCGGGCCCATACGATATTTCGCTTGTTGAGGGTTCAATTACAACTCCACATGATGCTGAAAGAATTCATAAGATTAGAAAGGTCTCAAAGTATTTGATAACGATCGGTGCTTGTGCAACAGCTGGTGGGATACAAGCGTTAAGAAACTTTAAGGATGTGAAAGAGTTCATATCAATTGTTTATGCTAATCCATCTTACATTGAGACATTGAGCAAGTCAACCCCTATATCTGACCATGTTTTCGTTGATTTTGAATTGCGCGGTTGTCCGATAAATAAGTATCAACTTATTGAGGTTATAAGTGCATTTCTTAACGGGCGGAAGCCAAACATCCCGACTTATAGTGTTTGTATGGAATGCAAACGGAAGGGAAATGTTTGTGTGATG
This sequence comes from Candidatus Thermokryptus mobilis, assembly GCF_900070205.1. Taxonomy (NCBI): domain Bacteria; kingdom Pseudomonadati; phylum Candidatus Kryptoniota; genus Candidatus Thermokryptus; species Candidatus Thermokryptus mobilis. The sequence continues at coordinate 63,367 of NZ_FAOO01000009.1, forward strand.
GTTTCAAAGGGAAGCCCTTGCCTTGGTCCCGTTGTCCAAGCGGGTTGCGGAGCGATTTGCCCATCCTACAACAGAGGATGTTACGGATGTTTTGGACCCAAAGAGACGCCGAATGTTTTTTCTTTGGCTGATTATTTTGCAAAGATGGGCTTAAAGTCATCTGAAATAGTTAGAGTTTTAAGAAATTTCAACGCTTATTCGGAACCTTTCAGAAAAGGGAGCGAGGCATATGAAAGATAAGTTAATAAAAGTTGATTATCTTGCCAGGGTTGAAGGAGAGGGCGCTCTTTATATCAAAGTTAAAAACGGTTATGTAGTTGATGTAAAATTGAGAATTTTTGAACCGCCTAGGTTTTTTGAAGCGTTTTTGCGAGGGAGAAGTTTTAAGGAAGTTCCTGATATAACTGCGAGGATTTGCGGAATTTGTCCCATTGCGTATCAAATGAGTTCTGTCCACGCAATTGAGAGCATTTTCGGCGTGAAAGTATCTGGTCCAATACGTGAGTTGAGAAGGTTGATTTATTGTGGGGAGTGGATTGAAAGCCACGCGCTACATGTTTTTATGCTTCACGCTCCCGATTTCCTCGGCTATGATGATGTCATACAGATGGCAAAGGATTATTCCGATCTTGTAAAGAAAGCATTGAAACTAAAAAAGATTGGAAATGAAATTGTAAGATTAATTGGAGGTCGTGAAGTTCACCCAGTAAATGTCAGGGTTGGTGGTTTTTACAAAGTGCCGCGAAAAAGTGACCTTAAAAAACTTGAAAATGAGCTTAAATGGGCTCGTGATTTTTCAATTGAGGCGATAAGATGGCTTGCTTCGCTTGAATTTCCTGATTTTGAGCAAGATTATGAATTCGTGGCTTTAAGTCATCCGAATGAGTATCCATTTAATGAAGGAAGAATTATATCAAGCAGAGGGCTTGATATTTCAGTGAATGAATATGATAATCATTTCGTTGAGGAACATGTGGCTCACTCAAACGCTTTACACTCAAAGATAGTTCAAAGGGGTGCTTATTTTGTTGGACCACTTGCGAGGTTTAATTTGAACTTTGATAAATTATCTGCTCTTTCAAAGGAAGTGTCGCTTGAAATTGACTTCAAACCAATTTGTAAAAATCCGTTCAAAAGCATATTAGCAAGAGGGATTGAAATACTTTATGCCTGTGATGAAGCATTGCGGATAATTTCAGAGTATGAAGAACCGGATGCGCCGTATGTTGACTTTAGCGTTAAGTCAGGCATAGGTTATGGGTGCACGGAAGCACCTCGTGGTATACTTTACCATCGGTATAAACTTGATGAAAAGGGTATAGTGCTTGACGCTAAGATAGTTCCACCAACATCGCAGAACTTGAAAATGATGGAGAGTGACCTTTGGAAGTTCACCTCCGTTTACTTGAACCTTCCAGATGATGAATTGACTTGGAAGTGTGAGCAAGCAGTTAGAAATTATGACCCGTGTATATCTTGTGCAACACACTTCTTGAAGGTTCACATTGAAAGGGAATGAAAAGAAATTTTTGATTGTTGGCGTTGGGAATTTGTATCGCGGTGATGATTCGGTTGGAATTTTAATAGCGAGATATTTTAGAAGATGTTTTAAAAATAGCGTCAAAATAGTTGACATTGATATTTCTTTTGAGGAGTTGATTGATATTTGGGGTGATTTTGATCTTGTTATCTTGGTTGATGCGGTTCATTCGGGTAAGGGTGCTGGGGAGATATATAGGTTTGAGGATATTTCTGAATTGCTGAAAAGCGGTTTGAAGCTAATTTCAAGTCATAATGTTGGAATTGTTGAGTATATTGAGCTTGCCAAGCTGCTTGGGAGTCTACCGAAGCGGTTTATAGTTTATGGGATATCGGGTGAAAATTTTGAAATTGGTGGATTTATTTCTCCTAATGTAAAAGATGCCTGCCGGAGGTTAATTCCTAAAATCGTTGCTGAAGTCAAAGCGTGAAAATTTTTATTTTAGGGGATAAAAGTGTAATTTTTTTGCAAAAAAGAGGTTTTTGCGTGGACAGAAATTTAATTGAAATATACGAGAAAGTTAAAAATGGGGAGAGGTTGACATTTGAAGATGGTCTTAAACTTTTTAACTCGGATGATTTGATTACAATCGGTATGATGGCTGATATGGTTAGATGGCGTTTGCATCCTGAACCTGTTGTAACATATATAATTGACAGGAATATAAACTATACAAACGTTTGCACGACGGAGTGCACATTTTGTGCTTTTTATGCCAAGGTTGGTGATACTGTTAAGGGATATACGCTTGATTACGAGACGATAGCGAAGAAGATAGAAGAAACGATTCAACTTGGCGGGACAAGGATTTTGTTGCAGGGTGGACTGAACCCTGATCTTGGGATAGAGTTTTATGAGGAATTGTTCAGATGGATAAAGGCGAACTATCCTCAAATATGGCTTCACGCTTTATCGCCGGAGGAGATATTACACATCGCAAGTGTTTCAAGGATGAAAGTTCGGGATGTTTTAAAAAGATTGATTGAAGCTGGTTTACAATCAATTCCGGGAGGTGGGGCGGAAATCCTCGTTGATAGAGTCAGGGAGAAGATTTCTCCCAAGAAATGCACTTCTGATGAATGGCTTGGTGTTATGTATGAAGCACATCAGTTTGGGTTAAAGACGACAGCGACGATGATGTTCGGGCATATTGAAACTTACGAAGATAGAGTTCAGCATATTTTGTTGATACGTGAACTTCAAGATATAACCGGGGGATTCACTTCATTTATCCCTTGGACTTTTCAACCGAGAAATACTAAACTTGCGGAGAATATGGATAACCTCAAAGAAAGGTCAAGTGGATTTGATTATTTGAAAACGCTTGCGATTTCAAGGTTAATGCTTGATAACATTCCGACGATACAAGTTTCGTGGGTAACACAAGGATTGAAAATGGCACAGATAGGTTTAAAGTTTGGCGCGGATGATTTTGGGAGTTTGTTAATTGAGGAAAATGTTGTCAGTGCAGCTGGGACGAAACATCTCGTGACGCTTGAGCAAATGCTTAAAGCGATAAGAGATGCTGGATTTGAACCAAGAAAGAGATTAAACTGATGCGCGATCATAGATATTGGATGGAGTATGCGTTAAAGGAGGCTCAAAAGGCGTTTGAACTTGGGGAGGTTCCAGTTGGGGCTGTGATAGTTTACAGGGACACAATAATAGCAAAGGGTTATAATCAAGTTGAGATGCTTAAGGATGCGACTGCTCACGCTGAGATGATTGCCTTATCCGCAGCATTTAATTATTTTGGTTCATGGCGACTTGAGGGGTGCACAATTTATGTAACGCTTGAGCCATGTCCAATGTGTGCTGGGGCGATTGTGCTTTCAAGAATTGAAAAAGTTGTCTTCGCTGCATTTGACTTTAAGGCTGGCGCTTGTGGGAGCGTTTATAACATAGCTGAAGATGGAAATTTAAATCACAAGGTTGAAGTTATAAGTGGGATTATGGCTGAGGAGTCACAAAGTTTGTTAAGGGCTTTTTTCAGCAATTTGAGAAAATAAATCCTGCCTTTGGGGAACAATGATTTTACGTTGGCTTGTTTGATTTTGATGAAATTGAATTTTAATTTGAATAAAACAAGCTAAAACTATGAAATGAGAAAGGTATCGTTTTACACAATTGGATGTAAGCTTAATTTCGCGGAGACCTCAACGATAAGTGAGGAGTTTAAAAAGCGTGGTTTTGAAATAGTTGAGTTTGGGGAACCAGTGGATGTTTGCGTTATAAATACGTGTTCTGTTACGGAGAACGCTGATAGGGATTGTCGTCGGGTTGTCCGCAAAGCATTGAAGATATCACCGAACGCTTTTATAATTGTTACTGGTTGTTATGCACAACTCCGCCCAGATGAGATAGCCCAGATTGAAGGTGTTGACCTCATACTTGGTTCAAATGAAAAGTTTAAAATTTTTGACTATGTCAATGACTTTCAGAAAAATTACCATGCGCAAATTTTTGTATCCCCGATAAGTGAGATTTCAGAGTTTCACATCGCAAGTTCCACCCCAGCTTCTGATAGAACGAGGGCATTTTTAAAGGTTCAGGATGGTTGCGATTACAATTGTTCATATTGCACGATTCCGCTTGCCCGTGGTGAAAGTAGGAGCCCGGAAATTAACATTATTTTAGAAAAGGCGAAAACATTGGCTCAACTTGGTTATAAAGAAATTGTTTTAAGCGGTGTAAATGTCGGTGATTACGGCAGGAAAATTGGAACGAATTTGTTTGAACTTGTAAAAGAACTTGAGAAAATAGATGGGATTGAAAGAATTAGAATTAGTTCAATTGAACCGAACCTTTTGACCGAGGATATGATTGATTATTTTATCGCTTCAGAAAAAATTTGTAATCATTTCCATATACCGTTGCAGAGCGGAAGTGATGAGATTTTGAGAAAGATGAGAAGAAGATATAATTCCGAGCTTTATCGTCGCCGTGTTGAATACATAAAATCAAAAGACACCGACGCTTGTATAGGGGCAGATGTAATTGTTGGGTTTCCAGGGGAGTCGGAAAAGCATTTTGAGACAACATACAATTTTATAAATGATTTGCCGATATCATACCTTCATGTATTTACTTACTCTGAAAGACCAAATACCGATGCTATAAATTTGCCAGGCAAGGTCCCGATTGAAGAGCGCCATAGGAGAAGCGAGATGTTGAGAAATCTTGGTTTAAAGAAAAAAATGGTGTTCTATCGTCAAATGATTGGGAAGAAATTTGATGTGTTGTGGGAGTCCGAAGTTAAGGATGGGAAAATGTTCGGATTTACACGAAATTATGTCAAAGTTGGCATTCCTTATGATCAATCTCTTGTGAATAAAATCGTGCCTGTTAAAATTGTTGGGGTTGAAAATTTAGCTGCAATTGGCGAAATTATAGTTGATAGGTCACAAAGTGAAGTGGAGATGAAATGATCAAGAGCTTTATAAAGCGAATAATAACAGAGGTTATAAAAGAGCTCATATCGCCTGAATTGACGAGATTTGAGCAGGCAATGATAGCGCAACAGGAAGCGTTCAGAAACGAAATGAGATTGAGATTTGAAGATTTTGTCAA
>NZ_FAOO01000009.1:69040-89741 GCF_900070205.1 Candidatus Thermokryptus mobilis
GAGGTTTGAAGATTTTAAAAGTTTTGTCATTGGGGAGTTAGCGAAAATAAGTCGGGAGATAGAGGAAATAAGAGTTGACATTAGAAATATAAACAGGCGAATTGATGATTTGTATCAGGTTGTCGTTAGACGCGAAGAGCATTATTCGCTCGTTGAAGAAGTCAGAAGATTGAGAGACGATGTTGAGATGTTAAAAAGAAAAGTTTTTCAACAGTAAAAGTTGAAATATAAGAAAAAGGGTGCTATATGGCGATAAAATTTTTAATCGTGTCGTTATCAATTTTCGCTTTCGGTTGTGCTCGTATCTATTATCCAGCCCTATGGAATTCTGTACCACCTGTTTCAACTCCGCATGTAGTTAGAGAAAATTTGGCTGTGTTTATGAGCGCGCATTACAATAATAGCAGTGGTTTCTATGAGGGGGAGTTAAATAATTCTTATCATCTTAATTTATCTTTGGCGGGCGGTGGAGATTTTTATAAGGGGTCTATTGGTGGATTTGCCTACTTTGGGAATTATCGGCAACTTTCATATTTTGGCTTTGGGTTTAGCCCTGATGTGGATATTTTTGTATCGCTTGGAGTTGTAGATGTCGGTGTTGGAGCAAGTAGCGGTATCTTTGGTGAGTTTGGAGATTATACGAATTTTAGAAGAGATAGGGGGGATGTATTGGGAGGTTTTCCTGCTGAAATGGGAGGGTTCGTTTTTGTTTATAATTTCCTTCAGTTTAATTTTTCAAAAAATGATAAACTTGCATTGAGAGTTAATTTTGGTTTGCCTGGTTTTATCTCGGCGAATTTAAGCTTCTTTAATATTAAGTATGGGGGATTGTGGGTTGGTTCAGGTATTGGAGAGAATGGAAATTTTGAAATCGCTTCGGTTGGCGTTTCGCTTAAAGTTAAATAATGCAACCGTTGTTTAACCTTTTGCGTCAAAAAAGAAAAAACTTTCGTTATGAACAGAAAAATTTTTCCATTGGTTATTTTTGCTTTCGCTTTGTTTTTAAGTGGTCATTTGGTTTCTCAAGATAGGGGTAGGGGCTTCGGTGGTTTTTTGGAAAGGTTGAAGTCGGAGCTTAAATTAACCCCGGAACAGACAGCGAAGATTCAAAAGATCCTTGATGATGCTCAAAAGCAAGCTGAAATTGACAGGCAGAAATATCAAGGTGATAGGGAAGCGATGATGAAGGCGATGCGCAATAGATGGGAAAAAATTGATAAGGAAATTGAAGCTGTTTTGACGAAGGATCAAAAGAAGAAATACGAGCAAATAAAGAAGGAAAGACAGGGAAGGATGAGGGAATGGCGTGGGAGGATGGATTAATTTTGTTCTTTTAGCTCAACGCCAAGCCCAAATATAGCGAAATCGTATTTCACTGGATCGCTCGGGTCAAATTTTTTAAGGTTAAATGTTATTTCTTCAGCGGTTTTCCACGAGTCGGTTTTCCTTTGCGTTAAGCCAAGAGCTCTGGAAATCTTTGAAACATGAGTGTCAAGTGGTATTATTAACTTTGATTTATCTACCTCCTCCCATAGACCAAGGTCGACCGAATCTTTTCTGACCATCCACCTGAGGAACATGTTTAACCTTTTACAAGCGCTATTTTTCTCAGGGTCTGGGATCAAACCTTTTACGCTTTCAGGAATCCCGTTGAATTTCGGCGGTGGGTCAAAGGAAAAAATCTCCTTTACGAAACCGGAAAGCGCTTGTTTTATCGTTGGTTGCTTTTCATCGTAATACTTTAGAAAGAGATTTTTTAAACTTCCATATTTTCTCAACGCTTGTTTTAAAAGGTAAAAAATCACAAGTAAATCTTTCCCCTCAATATTTCTGTATGCGAAATGGACGAAATTGTTAAGTGCCTTTTCATACCAAAAAGGATCAAACTCAAGTATGAATTCATACGGCTTATCACCGATCAGGTCAAAAAGATGTTCATTGCTAAGTAAAATAATCTTTCGGTTTCCCATTGCAAGGGTTGATGCTATAAATCCAGCAACTTCAATATCTTGTGGATTTTTAAATCTATGTGCGAATTTTATTGGGTCTGAGTTTATAAAGTCGGGTGTGTTGTATTTTTTGAAAAGCCAATCAAGGTAATCTTTTAAGTTTTTAAATTCCCGCGGTATTTGGAGTTTCATATCAACCTTGAGTATTCTTTTGGTTTTAATTTCCAAACCTTGACCCCGCAAAATCTTTCTCCTTCAGGGCAGATCGGTTTAATATTTGCAAGGTCTCTTATTGAGCATGGTGGCAAAAGGAATTTTCCAATTTTCGGATGAACCTCGGAGATTTGTTGAACTTCTTCAACGGATGCTCTCCATATCTCTTCTTGAGCGTTGTAACAAAGTCGCATTGCATATTTGTGATGGAGATTCAAAAGGTCACCGGATTCTGTAAATCTTATGCTTACAGCATTTGGCAAGAGATAAAGCACAAACTCTCCCGTGACCCCAAGCTTTTGCAACTTTGAGATGCTTTCCCAGGTTTTTTCCATGGTTTGAGTGTAAAGTTTTAGAGATTTATCATCGGTGGAAATTAAAGTTGGCGTTATATAATCGGGTTCTTCAGTGACTTGACAAATTAAAATCGGTCTTGAGCCCGGGGTCATCCTGTGTCTTTGATCCTGGGAATCGGCTGTGTGGCTCAATTTTTTCTTAAATGTGTATGAGACATGGAACATGGCTCTTGAAATTTTGCTATGTGTCGTCAAGACTAGGGACTGCGCAAGGATTTTGTTTAAAGCGGGATTCAAGACGAGATTTAAAGCCTCGTCGTCGCTTAACATCGTTGATGGTAACCCGAAAATTTCACGCACTGAGTCGGCAAGAATTTTCTCGGCGTTTGGTTTGTAGTCAACGAGAAGTGAAATTTTTTCCCCAAGTGAGTTATCAAATTCGCGGATAAAATCTTTTGTCGGTTTTTTCTCATCAAAACCCCTGAAAAAGTTGAACTCCAGAAGTTCATCTTCTTCAATTGGCTCTTCAAGGACAAGTTTATAATTTGGGTCAATTTTCAAGATTTCATCTATCATTTTCCCAACAACTATTCTTTGTTCAAGCGGAACATCAAACAATTTGCAGATTTTATAATATCTTAAAACGGTAATTGCGCTCACGGTATGATATAGATAAGCGAAGGTAGCAACGGGGAGAACATATCTTGCAATTTCTTGTGATTTTCTTTTGATGTCTTTTTTATATTTGTCCGCAATGGATTTTCTTCCTGGAAATCTTTTAAAGTATTCATTTTCAACTATCGGGATAAGAAGTTCGGTCAGTTTTTTATATGCTTCGTTTTGAAGCTCAACCGTTGAAGTATAAATCTCAAGCGCCTCCCCTTTAAGTGGAGGTATGAAGTAGTTCCCTGGCTTTACCTCAACATATCGTTGCGAGACCTGTTCCGAATTATAGAAAGGGTGGCTGTGAAGAAAAGACCAAATGAATTGTCTTGATACATTTTCTATTGCGAATTGAAAATGAGCGTGTTGAAATGTCGTGTGGTGACCCGCTTCATATATACTCTTTGCAAGTTCAATATATTTTTCAATCTCAATCTGGTCATCCGTAACTATTCCTTTTGAAGAATAGCAAGTCCTTGCGGTTGCAATGACATTTTTAAATGGGTTGTTAAAAAATTTTACGAGCTTTACAATTGGTTCTGGTGAGAGAGGTTTATCTATCATAACTTCATCTTTGGCTTGGTTTTGACTTAATATATCAACGCAAGTGTAAAAAATCAATTTAACATCGTCGGTTGAAATTTGAAGGGGATTTTTTTATTTTTAAAATATCAAGATAAAAGAAATTCACAGGATGAGAGTTTTAAAAGTTTTAGGTATCGTCGCCGTGATTTTCAATGTGATTTATGCGCAAAATTTAAATTTAAGCGGTAGAAATTATTTTTGTTTATCACTCGGGATGGGGGTGAGTTATGTTAATGTTCCAGATGTCGTTGATTATGTAAGGTCAATAAGTGGGGAAAGATTAAAGGATTTTGACGGGGCGCTTGAGCTTTGGCTTGCGCCGGAATTTAAAATCGGGCGAAACATCGCTGTTAAGTTTGAATACTCGTATATCAGCAAAAGTTATGAAGTTTGGAAGTCGGATTGGAGATATCTGTTTGATTATGAACTTCACAATCAGCTTCTCATCATAGATTACCTTTACTTTCAAAGACAGGAGATTTTTGTTTTAAAAATTGGCGCTGGATTTGGTCTTGTGAACGCCCGCTTTGTTCAGCACTTGCCCATGTCGGGTAAAGATGCGCTTTATAAATCAAATGGAGGGATGTTTAAAATTGAGGGTGTTTTCAGCTCACGGCTTGATTGGAGGGTTTTCGTCTATCTATCAACTGATTTAAAATTCGGTTTGACCGGAGAGTTAAAGGATGACAATGGGAATGTTCTGATAATTCGCAAACCATTTGGAGAGGATAGAAATTTGAGATTAAATTTTATCGGTGTTTCTTTCCGCGCTGGGTTTAGCGTTTATATTTGAAAATAAAAAGGGAACTTGCTGATGGACTATTTTGAAGCTGTTTTGCTTGCTATTTTACAGGGATTGACGGAGTTTTTGCCGATAAGTAGCTCTGGGCATTTAGTCATCGCTGAATATCTACTTGGTGTTAAGAAAAGCGAGATTGTGTTTGAGGTCTTCGTCCATTTTGGGACGATGTTAAGCGTCGTTTTGATATTTTGGCGAGATGTTGCGGAAATTTTGCGCTCTTTCTTTTCAAAAATTTTCAAAGTTAAAGAATTAGGTCAAAATTATAAAAACGATCCAAACTTTAAAACCGCTCTCTTGATACTGTGGGCGTCAATACCGGCTGGGATTATTGGGATTTTATTTGAGGATAAAATTGAAAATGTCTTTCAAAATCCAAAGTTAACATCCCTTTTTTTAATTTTCACTGGTCTCATCTTGTTTTCAACTCGTTTTGCTAAAAATAATCCCTTAAGGGATTTTAACATCGCTTCGTCTTTTGTTGTTGGTGTTGCACAGGCATTTGCGGTTTTGCCTGGGATATCAAGGTCAGGGACTACGATAAGCGCTGGGATGCTTTTGGGGATTGATGGTGTGAGAAGTGCTCGCTTTTCATTTCTTTTGTCTTTGCCAGCTATATTCGGTGCAACTCTTTTAAAGGTTAAAGAGCTCATATCAGGGGGGCATTTCGCTGATCCTACACAACTTACTATTTCATCTATTGTAGCTTTCGTTACTGGGTATGTTGCTATAAAATTTCTTCTAAGCGTTATCTCAAAGGGAAATTTCAAGTTGTTTGCTTATTATTGCTTTCTGGTTGGGATGATCGGTTTAATTTTTATAAAATAAAATTCGGGCGAAGATATGAGAAAATTAATTTTGGTCATTTCGGGACTTTTGTTCCTTTGCTCGTTTGGAGTTAAGTCGCAGACCAAGGAGAGCAAAGAGGAGGAGGTCGTCGTAATTGAAACGAAATTCGGCAATATAGTCATTGAGCTTTTTGATGATGTTGCTCCAAGGCATGCGCAAAATTTTAGAAAGCTTGTTAAAGAGGGTTTTTACAACGGGACGACATTTCACAGGGTTATACCTGATTTTGTAATTCAAGGTGGCGATCCTCTTTCAAAGGACAGTGATAAAAGTAACGATGGTCGTGGGGGACCTGGATATACACTTCCAGCGGAGATAAAAATGCCACATAAAAAAGGTTTCGTGGGGGCAGCTCGTCAGCCAGATAATGTTAACCCAGAGAAAAGGTCAAATGGAAGTCAATTTTATATTTGCTTGAAGGACCTTCCACATCTTGATGGGAATTATACTGTTTTTGGTAGAGTTATTGAAGGGATGGATGTTGTTGAGAAGATAGCCCATGTGCCCAGGGATAACAGGGATAATCCAATTGAGAGGGTTGAGATGAGGAGGGTTTATTTGAAGAAAATCAAAGTGAAATAAAAGACGGAGCTACTATGGCGCAAACCTTTGAAGTGCAAAAAGAGGTTAAGTTTGAAGCAAAGTTGGGGCTTTTTGATGCCACGATGATAGTTATGGGTTCAATGATTGGCTCGGGGATTTTCATAGCCCCATCAATTATGGCTGGTTATATGCCGGTTCCGCAATTTTTAATTTTGCTTTGGGTTGTGGGTGGAATTTTAACAGCTTTTGGCGCTATAGCATATGGTGAGCTTACAGCGATGATGCCGAAAGCAGGTGGGCAATATGTTTTTCTGCGCGAGGCGTATAGCCCAGTTTTGGGATTTTTATACGGTTGGACTCTTTTCTTCGTGATCCAAAGTGGTTTTATCGCTGCTGTTGCGATTGCATTTGCGAAATATCTTGGGGTTTTTATCCCAGCTTTGTCTGAAGAAAAGGTTATACTGAGTTTTGAAATTTTCGGTTGGAAATATATCCTTAACAGCGCTCAATTGGTCGGAATAGCTGTCATAGGAATTTTAACTTGTATAAATTGTTTTGGTGTTGTTTTCGGGGCGATAGTTCAAAATCTTTTCACAGTTTCAAAGATAGCAGCAATCGCTTTGCTTGTGTTGGTTGCTTTTACAGTTGGAAATGGAAGTTGGTCAAATTTGTTTGAAAGTTTCTCTTTTGAAAATTTTCATCCGATCGCACCGCCGGAGGCAATCTCAATGGGATTTCTCGCTGCTTTTGCTGTTGCGATGTCAAAGGCACTTTTTGCGTACGATGCGTGGAACTCGGTTACATTTGCAGCTGAGGAAGTTAAAAATCCACACAAAAATATACCCCGCTCGCTTGTGCTTGGGACAATTGGGGTGATGATTGTTTATGTGATTGCAAATATGACATATCTTTATATCCTTCCAGCGAAGGAAATGGCGCTTGTTCAGGACAATAGAGTTGCTGCAGCTGTTGCAGAGAAAATTTTCGGACCGCTTGGCGCACAACTTATCGCCATTGCAATTATGATCTCAACATTTGGTTGCGATAACGGATTAATTCTCGCAGCACCGAGGGTTTATTATGCGATGGCAAAAGATGGGTTATTCTTTAGAGGAGCTGGAAAGCTTCATCCTAAATATAAAACACCTGTGAATTCACTTATACTTCAAGGAGTATGGTCAAGTGTCTTAACTTTGAGTGGGACATATTCGGCGTTGTTGACATATACTGCTTTTGCTTCGCTTTTATTTAATGTTATGACTGTGTTCGCTGTCTTCGTATTACGCAAAAAATATCCCGAGCGTGAAAGACCATATAAGACCTGGGGTTATCCAATCGTTCCAATTCTTTATATTCTTGTTGCGCTCTTCTTTATAATTTATATCATTGTGGGTGATCCGAAAAGTTCTGGATTTGGACTTCTGTTAATCCTGATTGGCATACCTGCTTATGTTTATTGGTCAAGGGCTAAAATTAATAATTTACACGAATGATGGAAAAGGAGCGACTTGACTTTGACAAATTGCGTTTTGCTGTTAAGCATAAAAATTTTTCTCCCGTTTATATCTTTTATGGGAACGAGGAATTTTTAATTGAGGAATCAATAAAAACGATACTTGAAAACGCTTTGGATTCGGGATTGCGCGATTTCAATTTTGATGTTGTTTATGGAAATGAAATTGACCTTCAAGGCTTGCTTTCACTTCTTTACCTATTGCCTGTTATGAGTCCCAAAAGGGTTGTTGTGATGCGCAACGCTGAAAAATTTTTCAGTAAAATATCAAGATCAAGAAAGGCAAAAGATGAGGAGGCATTTACCAATTATCTAAAAAAGCCAAATCCAGATGCGATTTTTATAATTGTTTTAAACGAGCCCGACTTTGAGAAAGAGATATATAAAAAGGTTTTTGATCTTGGCACCGTTGTTGACCTTAAAGCGCCTTACGATTGGCAAATTCCAAGTTGGATTGCGAAAAGGGTTAAGGAAAAGGGCAAGGATATAACTGGTGATGCATGTAAGCTTCTTCAGGCGTATGTTGGCAATTCCCTGCGAGACCTTGAAAACGAAATCACAAAATTGCTCATCTTCATCGGAGATGATAAAAAGGTGATAGATATTGAGGATGTCAAGCAGGTTGTTGGCTTGTCAAGGTTGTTTACGGTTTTTGACCTTCAAAAGGCAATAGGGGAGAGAAACTTACAGCTTGCGATCACGATAGTGGAGAGAATGCTCAAGTGGGTGAATTCCCTCCAGTGATTTTAACTATGTTGACGAGATATTTCACGATGCTTTGGAAACTTTATGAACTTAAAAAAGTTGAGAGCGATCCAAAAAAACTTGCAAATTCGCTCCAGATCAGCCAATATCACATCAAAGAGTATCTTTATCATCTCAGCAAATTCAAAGAAGCAGAGATAAAGAATGCCTTTAAATACCTCATTGAAGCTGATGAACTGATAAAGACAAGCCCCGTTGATGAGAAAGTCGTGCTAAGTCAGATGATTTATAAGATAATTGCTGGGGGTGTTTAATAGCCAGCGATTTTGTCAACGACATTAATGAGTTGTTTTCCGTCAATATAAAGTTTGAAGTTTTCAATGAATAAATTCGTTGGTTCTTCCCAATAATTTGGGAATAAACCAGCGATATGCGGAGTTATGATGACATTTTCCATCTCCCAGAGAGGTGATTCAGGGGGTAAGGGTTCTTCTTCAAAGACATCAAGCCCCGCACCACTTATCTTTTTTTCAATCAGTGCATTTATCAGAGCTTTTTCATCAACGACAGCTCCTCGCCCAATGTTGAAAAAGTATGGTCGTTTCTTCATCAAGTCAAATTCCCTTTCACCAATTAAATGATATGTTTCTTCAGTCAAAGGCAAAACGACAACGATGAAGTCGGAATTTTCAAGAAGATGCTGAATGTTTTCCCTTGTTACAACCTCATCAACATTTTCAACTTCGGTTTTTGTCCTTTTCATTCCGATCACATACATCCCAAAAGATTTTGAAACGCGAGCAATTTGTTTCCCAATGTTTCCAAGTCCGAGGATTCCCATCGTTTTCCCATAAAGTGATTCAAATGAACGAGCGACTTGCTTATCCCATTTTTTTAATTTTTGATTCTCAAGGATTTGATCAATTTTTCTCGTCAAGGTTAAAATTATCCCAAATAAAAATTCCGTCATATGGAACTGGTGAATCCCTTTTGAACAGGTCACAATTACATCGCTATTTACAATCTCGGGATACAAAATCATATCAACTCCAGCGTAACCAAGGTGTATCCATTTCAAGTTCTTCGCCCTCTTCGCATGGTCTCTTTCAATGTCCCCGAAAATAATCTCAACCTCATCTATGATATCATTTATCTTTTGCTTTTCTGGATCGTAGATAATTTCGGCTTGATGCCCGATAGCGGAGATAATTTTTTCAAGGTGAGAATTTCTTATCCTATGTGTTATTATGAGTTTTCTTTTCATCCCGATTTAATCTTTTTAGGGACGAAATCACTGCTATGTCCTGGGAAAAATTTTGACGATGGGTCAATGTAATTTTTGGTGGAATTAACAGCAATCGCAGCTTCGCCAAAGCCAGTTGATATGAGTTTTAACTTCCCTAGATAGCTTACAATATCCCCAGCTGCGTAAACCCCAGGGATATTGGTTTCCATCTTTGAATTTACTTTGATTGCGTTCTTCTCAAGTTCAATTCCCCAGCCTTGTATGAATTCAAGGTTCGCCAGAAATCCGAGGGATAGAATTATATGTTGAACATCAAGATATGTTTCAGCGCCATTTCTGTTATCAAAGATCGTTGCTCCCTCAACATGTTCATCACCGTGAACGCGCTTTAACTCGTAGAAAGTCCTGACTTCAACCGTTGAATTAAAAAGTTTCTTCAAGCTATCCTCATGCGCTTTGAAAACATCCCTTCTATGAATTAGTGTTATATGTTTTGCAAGTCCTTCAAGGTTCAAAGCCCAGTCAACAGCTGAATCACCACCGCCGACTATCAATATGTTTTTCCCTTTAAAAATTGATTTATCTCGGACGATGTAATGAATCCCCTTTCCCTCAAGTTTATGAACATCGGGTATGTCAAGTTTTCTTGGGACGAAAGCACCAATGCCAAGTGTTAATACGACCGTTTTTGAAAGATGGGTATTCCCGTTTTCAGATGTAAGTTTTAAAATTTTTTCGCTTTCAAGATATTCAAGCTTCACAATTTTTTCATTCAGACAAACTGTTGGTTCATATTGAAGTGCTTGATTTATAAGATTTTCGGCTAAATCTTTAGCTAAAATTTTTGGGAAACCAGCGACATCGTAAATATATTTTTCTGGATAAAGTGCTGTAAGTTGTCCGCCAAGTTGTGGTA
Source organism: Candidatus Thermokryptus mobilis (assembly GCF_900070205.1). Lineage (NCBI taxonomy): Bacteria > Pseudomonadati > Candidatus Kryptoniota > Candidatus Thermokryptus > Candidatus Thermokryptus mobilis. The sequence continues at coordinate 79,318 of NZ_FAOO01000009.1, forward strand.
GTGCGTCAATGAGTTTTGTCTTCATATCTCTTAATCCGGCGTAATAAGTAGCATAAAGCCCAACCGGACCTGCACCGACAATGGTTATGTCAAAAGTTTCATCTTTCATCTCGGGTTTGTCGGTCTTAAAATTAAATGACTTAACATTGCTCTTTCTGGAAGCGTTGCTATTAAAAGAGCGGTTTGAGCTACATCTTCAGGTTTCAAAACCTTATCCTTTGTTGGTGGATTTGAACCAGCGACATTGGAAAAGTTCGTATCAACAGAGCCAGGACAAAGCGAGGCAACACGGATATTATATTCCCTAACCTCATGCATTATTGATTCGGTAAAGCCATTGACAGCCCATTTCGTAGCTGCATAGACAGCCATGTTTCTTACGCCAAGAGTTCCAGCTATTGATGATATATTTATTATCACGCCAGAGTTTTGTCTCATCATATGTGGTAGAACATACTTTGTAAATAGAAAAACACCGCGAAAGTTGACCGCAACCATTTTATCAAATTCTTCAGTTGTAAGCTCAACGACCGGCTTATAAATCCCGAATCCAGCGTTGTTAACGAGTATGTCAATTTTACCAAACTCTTGGATTGTTTTCTCTACAGATTTTTTAACATCGTTTTCATCCGAGACATCCCCTTTAAAAATCAAGCACTTACCGCCAGTTGATTCAATCTCATCTTTGAGGTTTTTCAGGTCTTGCTCGGTTCTCGCTATGGCTGAGATTTTAGCACCTTCTTTTGAAAATAAGAGGGCAATTGATCTACCTATCCCTCTGCTTGCTCCAGTTACTATGGCAACCTTGTTTTCAAGAAGCATTTCTGGTGAGGCTTTGTTTTCACATTAAATTTTCGCTGATCAAATGCATGAATTCATCCCTTGTTTTTGCATCCTTTACGAAAACACCATGCATAGCGCTTGTTGTCGCTACTGAATTTTGTTTTTCAACACCACGCATTATCATGCAAAGATGTTTTGCTTCAATTACCACTGCAACACCCTTGGGTTGTAAATATTCGTTTAGTGTGTCAGCTATTTGTTGTGTTAATCTTTCTTGAACTTGAAGTCGTCTGCTAAATACCTCAACTATTCTTGGTATCTTGCTCAATCCGACGATTTTTCCATTCGGGATGTATGCGATGTGAACTTTACCGTAGAAAGGCAAAAGATGATGCTCACACAAGCTGAAAAAGTCAATGTTTTTTACAATCACCATTTCGTTGTACTTCTCGTTGAAGACAGCACCGTTTAGGACTTTTTCTATGTCTTCACGATAACCTTTTGTCAGGTATTCAAATGCTTTAGCCACTCTCATTGGTGTTTTTTTGAGACCCTCGCGGTTTGGGTCTTCGCCGAGCTCTATCAAAAACTCATGTATCAAGCTTGCTATCTTTTCAAGGTCAGGTTTTACTGCTTCTTCAAGTTTATCAACTGACATTTTTACCTCCAAGTTTTATTTTTTAATTTAAAAACAACACAAAGGTTCACAATGTTTCTTGATTTTAAGTTTAAAATTTTTAAATTTTTTTCGCAAGTAAAACAAAAATTTAGGGGTGGAAGCTTATGACGCCGATAATCATTGCTTTGATAATCGCAGCCGGTATTTCAATTTACGGTTCAATAACCAGAAAAACAAAACAGACAACACCGATAGCAATTACTGTCTTAATAGTTGGGATGCTTTTCGCTTCAATTGTGACTGTTCCGGCTGGGCATGTTGGTGTTTTAACCCTTTTTGGAAAGGTTGATCCTGAGGAATTGCCTGAGGGGTTACATTTGATCAATCCGCTTAAATCGCTTCACATTATGTCAATACGGACACAGGAAATTTTTGAACACGCTGAGGTTCCAAGCAAAGAGGGGTTAAGCGTTGGGCTTGAGGTTTCTTTGCTTTATCATATTGAGCCGACAATGGCGAATGAAATTTACAGAACCATAGGTGAAAACTACGATGCTGTGCTTATCGTTCCGATGTTGAGGTCAGCTATAAGAAATGTTACTGTTTATCACGAGGCGAAGGAATTATACACATCGGGCAGAGAAGTGATAGCAAGTCAGATATTTAACGAGCTTGATAAAGCTTTGAGAAGTAGAGGCATAGTTGTTGAAAGTGTCCTGTTGCGTAAGATAGTTTTACCTGAGCAAGTTCAACAGGCGATCAACAATAAACTCGCAGCGGAACAGGAAGCTGAAAGGATGAAGTTTGTGATTTTAAAGGAAGAACAGGAAGCCAGAAGGAAAAGAATTGAAGCGCAGGGCATAGCCGACTTCCAAAATATAGTCCGTCAAGGGATAGATGAAAGGCTACTAAAATGGAAGGCGCTTGAGACGGTGAATGAACTTGCGAAGTCACCAAATGCGAAATTTATAATCCTCGGGGATAAATCAGGTCTTCCGATAATTGTTCAACCGTAAACAAAGAGGGGTTGTGAGATGAGCGAGATAATTTTGCTTTTTATCTTTTTTTTAGTTCTTCTTGGGATTTTTCTTTTTTTGATCCTCAAGCAAAGTCAGCGCAATGTTCAAATTTGGCAACAGGAGGTTTCAAATCTCAGGCTTGAGTTCAAACAGGAGCTTCAGGGAACGATTCAAAGTGTTAATTCACAAGTTCAAGGTGTAACAAGTCAGGTCAATGCTGTGGCTTTACAGCTTTCCAATCATGTGAATCAGACGATAAATCAGATGTTGACGGCGGTTGGAGATGCTTTGAAATCAATAACTGAGCAAGTTGGGCAGTCAACGGGGTTAGTGAGCCAACGACTTGACAACGCAGCTAAAATTATAGCCGAGCTTCAAAAGCAAGTGGGGCAACTTCAACAGGAGACGAGCCAGATCAAAAGTGTGGGGCAAAGCATTTCAAAACTTGAAGACCTTTTTAAAGGACAGCAGTTCAGAGGTAAATTTGGCGAGTTCTCTTTAAAGAAATTGATTGAGGATGTTCTTCCAAGTGATTTTTACGAGTTTCAGTATTCGTTCAGAAATGGTCAAAGGGTTGACGCTGTGATAAAATTTCAGGATAGGATTTTGCCGATAGATTCAAAATTCCCGCTTGACAATTATGTTAAGATGAGGGAAACAAAAGACGATGTTGAGCGGGATAAGGTGAGAAAGGAATTCTTTAAAGATGTCAAAAACAGGGTGAATGAAATCGCAAAGAAATATATCCTCCCAGATGAAAACACATTTGATTTTGCGATGATGTATATACCATCTGATGGGGTATATTATGATCTTATTTCGGGTGATGACGGCAGTGAAATCCTTGAGTATATGCACAGCCAGAAAGTCATCCCGGTTTCCCCGAGCATTTTTTATGCGCAATTGAGGGTTTTTACGCTCGGTTTCAGGGCTATTCAAGTTGAGAAGAACGCAAAGAGAATAGTTGATTCGCTTTCAAGGTTGAGGACTGAGCTTTTGAAGTTGATAGATGAATTTCAGACACTTGGAAGACACATAAATAGTGCTCAATCAAAATACATTGAAGTAAGCGGTAAATTAATGCAATTTAAGAGCTCGGTTGAACAAATCACAAGTTATGGGATGACGGCGGATTGAATTTGATTTAGTCGTGCGATTATATTAACTTAATTTCAGGTTAGAGAATCAAGGCGTAAATAAAAAATGACTTTGCCGAATCAACTTACAATTTTGCGCATCTTCCTTACCCCTGTCTTTGTCGCTTTGTTTCTCTCTGAAAATGTCTTTTTAAAACAACTATCTGTGCCAGTTTATATCCTCGCTGCTTTGACGGACTGGTATGACGGCTGGATTGCCAGAAAGTTCGGGTATATGACTAAGTGGGGAAGGTTTCTTGATCCGCTTGCGGATAAAATCTTGACATCATCGGCTTTTATTGCGTTTGCATCTTTAAAACTCGTTGAGACATGGATGGTTGTGGTAATAGTGGTTCGCGATCTTTTGATAACCATTTTGAGGTCATACGCTGAGTTTAAAGATAAACCGGTTGTAACCACAAAAAGCGCTAAAGTTAAAACATTTGTTCAGATGGTTTTCATCTATTATCTTCTTTTCGGCTATGTCGCTGATTTAAGTTTTGGAGAGTTAAATCTAAAGGATTCGGTCTTACATCCTGTTTTTTTGCATTGGTTGATGCTTTTTGTGACGGTTTTAACCTTATGGACTGGTTTGGTTTATCTTTATGATAACTGGAAAATAATCAAGCTTCTTTATGTTGCGACCTTCAGGAGAGCATCAGAATCAGCATAAGATATCAATCTCATCAAAATTAATAGCAACGGCTTTATTCTCGGGTTACGTGCCTTTTGCACCAGGGACAGTTGGAAGTTTGCTTGCTGTTTTAATTTACTGGTTTTTGATTAACTCAAATCTTTTCCTTTTCCTTCTTTCGGTATCTTTTTTTATCCTTGGGGTTTTTACTTCGGAGGAATTTGAGAAGCGAGATGGGCATGACCCGTCTGTTGTTGTAATAGACGAGGTTGTCGGTATGTGGATATCGCTTCTTTTTGTTGAGAAGAGGATTTTAAATGTTTTCGTTGCGTTCTTGATGTTCAGGGTTATGGATGTTTTAAAACCATTTCCAGCGCGTCGTTTTGATAGAATGAGCGGTGGTTTTGGAATAATGATGGACGATGTCATAGCTGGGGTTTACGCGAACATTTTAACGCACATTTTCGTATCTATTTCTTAAATAAATTTTTCACCGAAATGAAAGCCGAGATAATAAACATTGGAGATGAACTTCTCACAGGTCAGGTTATCAACACAAACGCAAGTTACATTGGGAGGAAACTCTCCGAGATCGGAATTAGCGTTGAGCGAGTTGTTTCTGTCGGTGATGTTGAAGAAGCTATAATTGATGAGTTGAAAAGGGCTTACGAGAACTTTGATGTTGTGATATTAACTGGGGGGCTTGGTCCAACTCACGACGATGTGACGAAAGGCGCTGTGTGCAAGTTTTTCAATACAGAGCTCGTTCTAAATGAAGAGGTTTTAAATCAAGTCAGGGAATTTTTGGCAAGGCGCGGTAGGACGGAACTTAACGAGGCAAATAAATCTCAGGCGCTTGTCCCGGCGAAGGCAAAAGTTATAATGAATTATTGGGGAACTGCTCCTGGTCTATTGTTTGAAGAAGGAGAAAAATATGTGATCGTTATGCCTGGGGTTCCAAAAGAGATGATGGGAATGATGGAAAGCTTCGTTATAAATTATCTTGCGCAAAAATCGGGCGGTAAAGTTATAAAACAAAGGATTTTGAAAACAACTGGGATTCCCGAAGCATATCTTTACGAAAGGTTAAAAGATGTGGTTGAAGAAATTGAAAAGTTCTGTAAAGTTGCTTTCTTGCCGTCAGTGATAGGTGTAAAGATTAGGATAACTGTCAAGGCGCAGGACCGAGCTGTTGCAGATGAACTTATAAACGAAGCGGAAGTTAAAATAAGGAAGAAAATTGACAAGTATATCTACGGTGTGGATGATGAAGAGATTGAAGAAGTCATCGGGAGATTACTTGTTGAAAGAGGATTAAAAATTGCGGTTGCTGAATCATGCACGGGTGGATTGATAGCAGATAGAATTACGAATGTGCCAGGCAGTTCAAGATATTTTGAGCGTGGAGTCGTTGCATACAGCAATGAAGCAAAGGTTCAAATTCTTGGTGTTCCTGAAGATTTGATAAAAGAACACGGGGCTGTTAGTCGCCAGGTCGCCGAAGCTATGGCTGAAGGTGTTAGAAGAATTTCCGGGGCTGATATAGGAATCTCAACAACTGGGATCGCTGGACCGACAGGCGCGACGCCTAATAAACCGATTGGTCTTGTTTGGATAGGTTATTCTGATAAAGACGGGGCATTTGCTAGAGAGTTTAGGTTTGGAGATGATCGGCTTGAGAATAAACAAAGGGCTTCACAAATGGCGCTTGAAATTTTAAGAAGAAAGTTGCTTGGCATTGAGATATGAAGATAAGAACTTTCATAGCAGTTGATGTCCCGAGTAAAATCAAGGATAAAATTTACGATATCGTTGAAGAGCTTAAAAAGGTTGGGGATGGAGTAAAGTGGGAGGCGAAGGAGAAGTTTCACATAACTTTAAAATTTCTTGGCGATGTGAATGAAGATGCGATAGATTCAATTTATAATGTTTTGAGCGATGCTTTAAGAGGCTTTGGGAAGTTCTCTGTAAACTACAAGGGGGTAGGTTGCTTTCCTGATTTTAAACATCCAAGAGTTATATGGGTTGGTTGCGAGGATGATAGCGGAAAGCTTTTTGAGCTTCAAAGAATAGTTGAAGAGAAGTTATGCGAACTTGGTTTTGAAAAGGAAGAGAGGGAATTTCACCCACACATAACTTTGGGGAGGGTTAAGAATTTGAAAAATTTGGAACGTTTGATTAATAAAATTGAAAGTATTAATTTTGAGTCAGAGCCAGGTGAGATAGCCGAGGTTCTAATAATGAAAAGTGACCTTAAACCAAGTGGTTCGGTTTATACGATTTTAAAGAAAATCAAATTAGGGGAGTGATTTAAAATGGCGCTTGACAAGAGCGAAAAGATGAAGATACTTCAAACGACGATTCAGCAGATTGAGAAGGAGTATGGTAAGGGAGCTATAATGCGTCTTGGCGAGGGACCCATTGCACGGGTTGAGGCAATTTCAACGGGTTCAATTTCGCTTGACGCAGCAATTGGAATTGGCGGTGTCCCGAGGGGAAGGATAACGGAGATTTTTGGACCTGAAGCATCGGGAAAGACGACGCTTTGTCTTCATATAATTGCGGAAGCACAGAAGAAGGGCGGGCTTGCTGCTTTTATTGATGCTGAGCATGCGCTTGACTTGAATTACGCTAAACGACTTGGGGTTGATGTAAGCAATTTGCTTTTATCACAACCGGAATTTGGAGAGCAAGCCCTTGAAATAGTTGAAGCGCTCGTTAGAAGTGGAGCAATTGATGTTGTGGTTATTGATTCCGTTGCTGCGCTCGTCCCAAGAGCTGAAGTTGAGGGTGAAATGGGAGATGCAACTATGGGAGCTCAAGCTCGGCTTATGTCTCAAGCTCTTAGAAAACTTGCATCGGCGATTAACAAGTCAAATACAAGTGTCATTTTCACGAATCAGCTCAGAAGTAAAATTGGCATTGTCTTCGGTAATCCCGAGACTACAACGGGTGGATATGCTTTGAAGTTTTATGCAGCTGTGCGACTTGATATAAGAAAAATTGACGTCATAAAGGAGGGTCAAGAGATAATTGGCAACAGGGTAAGGGTCAAGGTTGTGAAAAATAAAGTAGCTCCACCTTTTAAAGAGGCGGAGTTTGACATAATTTATAATGAGGGGATTTCAAAGATCAACGATCTCGTTGACACCGCTGTATCGCTTGGCATAATTCAAAAAAGTGGTTCTTGGTACTCGTATAAAGATGAACGCATAGGACAAGGGAGGGACGCCGTCAAAAAGTTTTTCACTGAGAATGAGGAATTATTGAGAGAGGTTGAATATCTCGTCAGGGAAAAACTTGGCTTGCTGCCAGAGGTTATAGAAAAGAGAGCAGAGGAAACAGAGGAGTCAATTGAGGAAGTGCAGCAGGAAAGCAAGGCGAGCAAAAAGAGATAGAATTTTAGATAAATGCCCACCGTAGTAGGTTTAAAGCGAAAAAAGAGAACGAGGGAATGGTATTTCGTATATTTAAGCGATGGGAGAGAGATTTTATCTTATATTGATTTCATAGTTAAGTTTAAAGTGAAAATAGGAAAACAATTAACCGAGGAACAGATCAAAGAGATGGAGTCTGAGTCAGAAGTTATTTTAGCAAAAGAAATAGCATATAAGTTTTTAAGTTATAAACCGAGAACTCAGAAAGAAGTAACAGATAGACTCAGGGCAAAAGGTTTTCAATCCGATTTGGTTTCAAGGGTTGTTGAGGAATTAAAGAATTACGGCTTTATAAACGATTTTGAATATGCAAGAAATTTCGTTCTTAGTAAATCACGATCAAAAACACTCGGTGCACTTGCCCTAAAACGCGAGCTTTTATCAAGAGGACTTTCAAATGAGATAATTGATGAAGTTTTATCGGAAAGAGAAAATTTGATAGATGAGTTTGAGATTGCTCTTAACTTAGCGCAGGGAAAGTTGAAACAAATTAAGTCGTTAAAGAAAAGGAAGAAGGGAAGAGATGAATATAAACGGCGAATTTATGAGTTCCTTTTGAGGCGTGGCTTTAAATTTGAAACGATAAATCGTGTCATGAGAGAGATATTTGATGATTTTGAAAACCTAACATCAGATTAATTTATGTTTTGGAGAAATTTTTTTGTTTTCATCGGCATCCCAGTGACTATACTTCTTTTTGTTTGGGTTGCGTCAAAGGCGATAGATATTTCGCTTATAGTTATAATTTCAGTTTTTTTATCCGTTGCTTTAAATCCGCTTGTTACATATTTTGAGAGTGTCGGTTTAAATCGCACTGTTGCCACTTTGATTGTTTTCGCGAGTTTATTGATTTTACTTGGGATTTTAATTTTTTTCCTGTTCCCTGCTTTCACAAATCAATTTAAAACCCTCGCTGAGCAACTTCAAAAGGTCCAGCTTGATGTTATAATTGGCAAGGCTATTCAAGATTTAAAGGATAAATTTCCAGTTTTAAGGGGGCTTGACCTTGAACATAAAGCACAGGCTCTAATTGCTGAGTATTCAATTAAAGCTGCTTCTGCTTTGACATCTGCGATCACAATGGCGGTTGAACTTCTACTTGCGCCTTTCGTTGCATTTTTCATCTTGAAAGATGGTGAGAAATTTAAAAAGAAGTTAATAAGGGCGATACCGAATAGATATTTTGAAATGGGATTAAATGTCCTTGATAAAATTGAGGCACAAGTTACTGGATATATTCGCGGTCTTGTTCTTGAGGCGACTGCTTTGGGGGTTATGTCAGCGATTGGTTCCTGGATTTTGGGAATAAATTTCGCCTTCGTCATAGGTCTTGTCGCCGGGGTTGCAAGCTTTGTCCCGTATATAGGAGCATTTGTTGGCGCTGTGCCCGCCCTTTTGATCTCCGTAGTTCAATTTGGCGACGGAAGGATGATTTTGCCTTTGATTATAATGTTCATCATAGTTCATCTTATAGATGACCTTGTCGTTCAACCTCTTGTTTATTCGCATTCGGTTGGCATGCACCCGGTTGAGGTTGTCTTTGTCCTTTTAATTTTCGGTGAGTTGTTCGGTTTGTTCGGGATGTTGATCGCTATACCAGTTGAAGCCATAATAAAAGTTTCTGTAAGGGAAATTTATTGGGGACTTACGCATTACAAAATCATCTCCGTGAGGTACAAAGGTGTTGAAACAGGTTGAGGTAGATGCAAGATTTATCGCTGAACAGTTGAGATTATTAAGGTTATCAACGGATAAGAAAATAACTGAGATAGCGGAAGCATCCGGTTTTTCCGTATCTTACATCTCACAAATTGAAAATGGTAAAAGGGAATTGAATTACAAAGCTTTAAGGCGAATTTTGTTAAATGGGTTTAGTGAAACCCTTTCAAGTTTTTTTGCCAAGATTTTTGACCAAAGCACGGATGATAATTCAAGCAGGGTATACGAAACACCTTTCAAACTTTACAACGAGGATAGAACTGTTGGGGTTGAAATTTTAATACCGACGAATTCCGCAAGGGAGATTGAGGTTGTAAAGCTATATTTGAACCCTAACTCTTCTTTTGACGATGAATTTAAAATTGATTTCAAACTTTACGGTCATGTTCAGTCAGGGGAAATTCTTATTGAGCATTCATACGGAGATATGCTCATATCTCAAGGGAAGGGTTTTGTTTTAAGTTTCTTTTCGGAACAAAATCTAAAGATAAGAAATCAATCTGAACACACCTCGGAAGTTTTTCTTATTTTCACTCCTCCTGTTTTTTAATTTTAAAATTTTGTGCTGTGGTTATCGTTGTGCTTTGAAACTTTTGATACGCTGTCCAGCGAAGATGCTCAATACTGCCTTGTCCTGCCAAACAGATAACAACTAAGGGACAATTTGAACAATCGGGGTTACGCTCATAACACCAATTCGTGGCTACTTGAAACGCTCCTTCGTCGACAAACATTGGCACTATTGTCTCAGAGAGGTCTATTGTCAATTCGTTCCAAACGAAACTGATCGAACGATAACTTCAAACTGAGGCTCTTCCCAAAACGATGCGCTTTCCATTCCTACTTTGGCTTGAATGATCGGCAAAAGTTCCAAGTCAATTTCGTAACCGATACAGGAACGACCAAGCAATCGTGCTACTTTCATCGTCGTTCCACTTCCCAAGAAAGGGTCAAGCACTGTCTCACCGATATGGGAAAAAAGAGTGATGAGCCGAAGGACGCGGAAGAGTTCTCTCGCAACACGGCTCATCATCTCCAGATATGCTTCATAAGTTGGGAACAAGTTTGGGTAGTCAA
>NZ_FAOO01000009.1:90128-119895 GCF_900070205.1 Candidatus Thermokryptus mobilis
GATGCAAAAAGTTTGACATCATAAAATTTAATTTTTTATTTTCCTCTCAAGCCATTGAGAGATGGTTTAACGACCGCTTGGTAATGGTATTACAACGGGGCTTTCATTCCCATCAATGTCAACCGCTTGTATCCCAAAGATGAAGTTATCCTTTGAAATGTTTTTCAATGTGAACTCGGTTACCTTCCCAACAAAGATTTTCTTCTCCCAGAAAGGTGAGCTTGTCTCCCTTATGCAAATGTTATATCCAGCAAGGTCATCCTCCGAGTTCATCTCCCATTTCAAAGTTGTGTTATACTCAAGCTCAGCGACTTTTATAACTGGATTTTTGGGTGGTAGTGGAGCATTTGCGAGATGATAAAGAGCGATAGCGTTTAAACGGGTCACATTCGCACAGTATTCAAAATCAACGAATTCAGGGAGGTCACCATACTTAACGCCATTTTCAACCCTGACATCCTGATGTTGATGATTGTAGTTTTCGTTCATTTCACTTATCCTAACAGCTGGGAAACCTTGCTCATTGAACGGGATGTGATCCCCACCGCGCAGAAATCTATCACGTCTGAAGATGAGATTAACCTTGAAATTTGGCAAATATCTCTCACCGACATCTTTTATATACCTTGCAAGTTGCCTTGATGGGGAATCATTTTCAAGCCCAACGCTTGCAATTAACCTCAACATATTTTCATCTCTTGAAAGCGGTAAACCTTCGGAGAAAATTCTAACTTGTGTGTTATCGTTTATGCCATTGCCACCAAGTGTGTTTCCAATTATGTCGTTGTTTAAAACACCAAGGACGAGCGTTCCGGAGTCCTTTAACTTTTTTGCCAGATGTCTACTCCCAAGTAGTCCTTGCTCTTCGCCAGCGAACAAAACAAACATAATCGTGCAGTCAAACTCATATTTACTTAAAACTCTCGCAAGTTCAAGAACTGCTGCTGTTCCGCTTCCATCATCATTTGCCCCGGGCGCAAACCCAGTTGAATCAAGTGCATCGCCAGCCCTTGAGTCATAGTGAGCACTTACAATGTAAACTTTATCTTTGTGAATTCTGCCCGGTAAAATCCCTATGACATTTACCATTTTCGTTGGTCTTGGAACCCTTGGTCCTTGTGGTGCTATAAATTCGTCAAATTCAACTTTCAATCTTCCACCCGACTGTCTGCTATATCTTTCAAGCTCTGATTTAAGCCATCGTCTCGCTGAACCTATACCAATTGATGGGTGACTTGTATCAGAAAGCGAATGCCTGGTGTGAAAACTAACAAGTTTTTCAATGTTCCTTTTTATGCTGTCAGCGGATATTTTTTGAATTATTTCAAGCACGGTTTGATTTAACTTGACAGATGGTTGTGAAGATGCGAAAATTGGGACAAGCAAGAGAAGTATTTGCAGGCGGATTTTCATGTTTGGGTCGCTTTTTTAGTTTATTTACAAATTCCAACCAAAAAAATCAAATTTAGCTCGCTTGAAAAGTAACATTAATTTTGATATTTTTAAGTTGAAACTTACAAAACTTTTTGAGGTTGGCGATGTCGGGACAAAAATTTGAGGTCTGGGATGCCCACGTTCATTTTTTCTCCTTCAACTTTTTTAAAACATTAATAAGGATGAAGGATAAAGAGATATCGTTAAGCGATGAATTCGCTCGTTTGAGGGAAAATTTCGGCATAGAGACACCACCTGTCAGCCCTGTTCAACTTGCCAGAAGATGGATTGATGAGATGGAAAAATACGGGATTTCAAAAATTGTCCTGTTTGCGAGCATCCCCGAGGATATTCTTTCCGTATCAACCGCTATAGCTGCTTTCCCGGATAAATTTATCGGTTTTTTCACGCTGAATCCTTTGATTGAAAATATTGATCTTGAGATAAAGCACGCACTGGAAAATATGGGGATGAAAGGTTTAATTTTATTTCCAGCATTATATCATGTCCATGTTCACGATGAACTTCTTGAAAAAATTTATCTTATCGCTGAAAAATATCACTGCGTGATTTTGACACATTTTGGAATTCTAAAAATTCCAATTCGTGAAGCCATCGGAATTAGAGACCAAATTGATGGAACTTACAGCAACCCAACAGACCTTCATAGAGTTGCTGTTAGACATCCTGATGTCAATTTCATAATACCGCATTTTGGTGCTGGATATCTTCGCGAAGTTTTAATGCTTGGGTCACAATGTAAAAATGTCTATCTTGACACTTCAAGTTCAAACTCGTGGATAAAGGTTTTGCCTTATAACATTGACCTTAAAACTGTGTTCGCCAAAGTCATTGATGTCTTCGGCGTTGATAGAATTATATTTGGAACTGACAGCGGTGTTTTTCCACGCGGATATAGAATTGATATTTTGAACCAGCAAATTGAGATATTACAGGAACTTGGATTGAGCGACGATGAAATTCAAAAAATCCTCTCGGGGAATTTGAAGAGAATTCTCGGCTTCTAACGGTTCAGTGTGGAACAAAATTTTTGCGGGGCGTGTTTTTTATAATGAAGTTTTGGAAAATATAGGAAATTGAAAAATTGAGGCGAAAGAAAGTTTACATAGTTTTAACTTTTCTCTTTTATCTTCTCGCCTTAAATTACAATGTCTCTAACTTTGATTGGAATTTCAGCGTAGGATACGAAAGCATCTCGGAGCACAAATGCTTAAACCATAAATTTCACCCAAGTTTAAAAGAATCAGCTGTTGTCGTTACCTCTCAGTTTAACTATTTCCACACGCGGTTATATTCCCTTGCTTCCCCGTCCGAGATTTCCAATCCTCTTTTTGTTAAATTTTTCCTCCTCATCAAGTCCGATTTCCACTTCCTGCTTCCGAAAAGAGCCCCACCCTTGGTTAATTTTTGAATCCATTCGCAATTTTTCAGTTTAAAAAACTTTCAAAAACTTTCAAAAACAAATTTTGTTAGAGATATGCGTTTGAGCCTCTTTGTATTCATTTTTGCATTTTACACAGCTTTATTTTCTCAAGGGACGATCAAAGGCAAGGTTATAGATAAATCAACTGGAGAACCACTTCCGGCAGCGGATGTTCATCTCATTGAGGTTAAGAGGGGAACAATTACAAAAACCGATGGAACATTTGTCATTCAAAGTGTTCCAGCGGGAAATTATACAATTGAGGTAAGTTATGTGGGTTATAAAAAATCTCGTAAAAAGGCGGAGGTTAAAGATGGTTTAAGTACTGAAGTTACGGTTGAACTTGAACAAACCGTTATATCCTTGCCTGATGTGGTTGTCACCGGGACGATGTATGAGCGAAGTCCTTTTGAAATTCATCAACCGATAGCTATTCTTGACGAGGATAAACTCGGTTTAAGGTTGAGTGAAAATCTCGCCAAAACGCTCTCTTATGAGCCAGGGATAAACCTTGAATATAATGGCTCAGCTGTTGGACGCCCAGTGATTCGTGGTCTAACGGGAACAAGGATTTTGATTCTTGACAATGGGATTAGAATTGGTGATGCTTCGGATTTAACACCAGACCATGCTGTCTCTTTTGATCCAGCTTCGGTTGAAAGAGTTGAAATAATTCGCGGTCCGGCAAGCTTGTTTTATGGCGTGAACGCATTAGGAGGTGTAATAAATGTTATCTCAAACGATATACCGAGAACGGTTCATGATAAATTAAGAGGTTCATTAAGATTGACAGGTGAGTCAGTTAATTCAGGATTAGCTGGGGTTGGTTTCTTTGACTACGGGTTTAAGAATTTTGCTTTGAGAGGAGAATTCGGTTATAGGCAAAATAATAATGTTAAGATACCCTCGGGTGAGTTGGAAAACACTAACTCAAAAAATTTAAGCTCCTCACTTGGTGTTGCCTATCACACAAGAAATTTCAGCTCTGGCTTTGCTTTTAGAAATTATACGGGCGATTATGGAATACCGCATGAGCACCAAGAAGGTGAGGTAGAGGAAGAGATGCCAAGGTTTAAAATCAGAAGAGATAAATATGAGTTTAAAACGGATTTGAAGTTTGAGGGTAAAATCATCCAGGGAACTGAACTTCATTTAAATCAAACCAATTATGACCATCGCGAGATTGAAGGTGGTGAAACGGCAACACATATAAAAATTAAAACCACCAATGCTGACATTAAACTTAAACATTCAAGGTTTGGAAGCTTTGATGGTATGCTTGGGGCTAGCTTTATTTATCAAAACTACAGCACTATCGGAGAAGAAAAATTTTTCGCCGATGCAAATCTTTATCTTGCTTCTCTTGTGCTTTATGAAGAACTCGGGCTTGGGAATTTAACATTGCAAACTGGATTTAGGTTTGATTACGCAAGGGTGAGATCAAAAGAATTTGAGGGTATACAAGCGCAGGATAAAAAATTTGGTGTGTTTTCAAGCTCCGCTGGCATTGTTTACAAGTCGGGCAATCCTGTGTCTGTTTCATTAAGCTTCTCGCGTGGTTTTAGAGTCCCGTCCCTTCAAGAGCTCTTCGCTTATGGTCCACATCTTGGAACACAAAGCTTTGAAATTGGAAATCCAAATCTCAAACCTGAAACATCAAATGAAATTGATTTATCTTTAAAACTTTTATCCGAAAAATCAACGGCTGATATCTCACTCTTCTTGAACTATGTTAATGATTTCACCTATCCTTTCAACACCGGAAGAATAGACACAAGTTCAAATCTACCGATCTACGAATATAAAGCTGCAAATGCTTTTCTGAGGGGATTTGAAGCGAAGTTTGAAACCCAACTTTTTAAAAACTTTAATGCTTCACTTCTTTTTGATTATGTTGAAGGGAAACGAAGAGATGTGGATGAATATCTGCCTTTCATACCGCCTTTTAGAAGCATAGCGAGCGTTGAATACAGGACGAGCAAGTTTAATTTTGGAGTTGAAGTTAAAGCGGTCTCTTCACAAAATAAAATTGCTCCCACTGAAACACGCACCCCGGGTTATGTTATCTTCAACTTGCATCTTGGTTTGAGATTGCCTATGAAGGGCTTTGCTCAGGAAATAAATCTTAATGTTGAGAATCTGACGAACAGGAGATATTATGACCATCTCTCAAGGATCAAGGACTTTGCACCGATGCCGGGGAGAAATATCGTGCTTATTTATCATATTTTCTTCTGATCCGATGTTTTCATCTTGACTCTCTTTAGGGCGGGCTTTTTGCCCGCCCTTTTTATTTTTGTAACTTTAGGTGACGCTTAAGCGTCATATAAATTTGAAAGCGAAAGTAAAACAAAAGTAATTGAAGCACATGCGAAAATTTTTATCCCTTCTTTTGCTTTTGATCTTGCCGTTTATTTTATCAGCGCAAGAGGTCTATAGGATAAAGGCGGTTAAAATTGATGAGAAGTTAAACATTGATGGGAAACTTGACGAACCATCTTGGCAAATCGCCGAAAAAGTTGATTTAAATTACGAAATTCAAATTTGGGATAACGCACCCGCATCACAAAAGACAACCGCAATGGTCCTTTACGATGATCAAAACCTTTACTTCGGATTTATTTGCTACGATACAAATCCAAAACAAATTAGAGCGCACATAACTGATAGAGATAAAATTTGGGAAGACGATTTTGTAATTTTAATCATTGATACATATGGGGATAATCAAAACGCTTATCAGTTTGCGGTAAATCCATATGGGATTCAGGGAGATGGGATTAGAAGTGGGAACAGAGAAGATATGAACTTTGACCTCATTTGGTATTCTGCTGGGGTAATAAATGACTCTGGCTGGACAGTTGAGATAGCAATCCCCTTTAAAAGTTTGAGATTTCCTCAGAAAAAAGGACACGAATGGAATATGATGATAGGTAGAAATTACCCGCGCGAGAGCAGATATATTTTCTCTTGGACGCCATTTGATAAAAATAATCCCTGCTTTTTATGTCAAACGGGAAAACTAGCAGGTCTTGATGAGATACCTTCTGTAAGCTTTGTTGAGTTTCTCCCTTATGCTATGAGTTATCAAGATGGATATTTACCTGACGCTGACCCATCATTAGATTTTAAAAATGAACCTGTAAGGCTAAGAGCTGGTTTTGGTGTTAAATTTTCTCCAAATCCAGAGATAACAATTGAAGGTGTTCTAAATCCCGACTTCAGTCAGGTTGAAACGGATGCTTATCAGATAAGCGTTAATACAACACATGCGCTTTATTATCCCGAGAAAAGACCTTTTTTCCTTGAAGGTATTGAAGTTTACCAATCCCCGATCAACATCTTTTATTCAAGGATGATAAATAACCCACTTTATGCCTTAAAACTTAAAACGAAAATGGAACGACTCTCGCTTGCTTATCTTTCCTCATTTGACAAAAAAACACCTTTTATAGTCCCGGGTGAAGAAAGGAGTTCAACTGTTTCAACTTCATTGAGTTCGCTTGTGAATGTAGCAAGAGCAAGGTATGATTTCGGTGAGCAATCATATACGGGTTTGTTTTTAACAGGAAGAAATTTTACAAACGCATATAACTATGTTGGTGGGTTTGATTGGAATCTGTTCTTCTGGAAAAATTACTATTTCAGGGGGCAGTTCATCTACAGTTTGACAAAGGAATTGAACAGACCTGATTTGTTTTCAACTGATAGAAAATTTGGCGAAACGGGTTATACTGCTTCTTTTGATGGGGAGAGATATGCTGGATACGGAATGACTTTGAGGTTTATGAAATTTGCGAAGTATCACGAGTTTGAGATAAACTATCGCGATTTTTCCCCAACCTTTCAATCAAATCTCGGTTTTATAACAAGAAATAATTTAAGATGGATCCACATTGAGAACAGGTTTAACTTTTATCCTAGAGGTGCGGTTGTTGATTTGTGGGAGCTTTTAACTAATTTCGGACTCAATTTTAATCATTCGGGTGCAAGGAAGGAACGCTGGATTATGCTTGGATTAAGGGCTCAGCTTAAAGGGCAAACGCAACTTTTTGTGGGATTTCTTCCGATCAATGAAGAAATTTTCGCTGGGAGAAAATTTATGCGTGTGCGCCGAGCTTTTGGAAATGTTTATTCAACGCCATTTAGATTTTTATCTTTATCGTTGAACTTTGAATATGGTAGAAAAATTTACAGGACTTCTGAGCCGAAACTTGGGTTTGCGAGGGATTTTAATCTGTATGTTCGCTTGAAGCCGACGGATAAAATTGAAATATCATCTTGGTATTCAAAAGCGAGATTAGAGGATGATAAAACGGGGGAGTTATTCTACGATGGATATGTCGCTGGAATTGTTGGGATTTATCAGTTTAATCCGAACTTGTTCGTAAGGTTGATAACTCAATATGACTCATTCAGCGGTTCAATCCAAGTTTTTCCGTTGTTGAGCTTTAAGTTAAATCCCTTCACGATATTTTACATTGGTTCAACTGTTAATATGCTTGATTTTGGGGATGTTTACGGTGTGAAGCGTTTGAATCAGGAGATTTTCTTGAAGGTGCAATATCTGTGGCGTAATTAAGATACGAGTTTTACTTCAACTCCGTTTTCGGGCGAGGTGACATAGATTTTAACTTTCCTCCCGTAAGTTTCATAGAATTTTTCGGATATGACTCTTATTGCCTCGCCTGCTTTATTTCTCGGTGTAAGCACAAACGCCCCATTACTTATTCCGAAAAGTTTAGCCCCCACAACTGTGCTTATCGTAGCGGATATATCAATTATTGAATCAATTTCAGAAGTGCTGACTTCGTAATCGTTACGCAAGCTTAAGTGGGAGTCAAAGAGCAATTTACCCAACATTGATATATCACGACGCCTTAAGGCGATGACAAAGTTTAAAACCCTTTCATTTTCGCTGACTATATAACGAACCCTTTGGATAGAGGTCTTATCAAGAAAGTTTGAGTATCTGTTAAGTTCATCAACCGTAAGGTCACGAAGGGAATGAATCTGTGGGTTTAGCGTTGAAATAACTTCAAGTGCATCTTTACATTCCTTTCCCCTTTTTAGAAAATCTTCAATTGTCCTTTTTACCTCTCCTACGCGTGGGTCAATGATTAAAATTTTGAAGTTTTTTGATATTGGCGCATATTCATACTTGAAATTTCTACAATCAACAAGAATCCCGTTGTCGCTTCTGGCCATGGTCAAGGCGATTGAATCGGATTTGCTTTCGTAAAAAGGCGAGAAATATCTCTCCAGCTTTTCACATAGGTTGAATATTCTGTCGTTTTCAATTTCAAGATTTTGAAGTTGACGGATCGCAAAATAAAGCGCAATTGAAACAGCTGATATTTCAGAAAGTCCAAGTTCAGGTGGTATCTCATTGACTAAACAAATGTTAAGCCCGGGTATATCAAATTCAAGAAGGGAATTTAAAACCGCCTTTACGGGTGTTATCGGTTCGTTCTTTTCAATTTTGCTGAGCGATTTCTTGGTGATTATATCAAGGGAGTTTTCCCTGGCGAGATAGACGATGAATTTATCATCGCTTCTTGAGGAGACACTTACATAAACTCTTCGGTTTATGGCTATTGAGAATATAAAACCATCGCTATACTGTGTGTGCTCTCCCATTAGGTTGAGTTTTCCAGGGGCTGAACTTACGACTTCCGGTTTTTCATAAAAGATTGAATTGTGCAGTGCCTCAATCATTTTGTTGAGTTGCGAGTTCTTTTTCTTTTATTTTCATAAGTTGAGCCCACATTAAATCTATCAATTCTTTTAATCCTTCGCCAGTTATCGCTGATATTTTCACGACCGGGATATCCTCTTCAAACTTCAAATTATCAATTTTTTTTCTGAGTTTTTCATCCGCGAGGTCAATTTTTGTGATTGCTATGATTCGTGGTTTCTCAATTAACTTTTCAGAAAAAAGTCGCATCTCGTTTAAAAGCGTATGATAATCTTTAACTGGGTTGGGACTTATGCACTCAATCATCATTGCGATAAGTTTTGTTCTTTCAATATGCTTCAAGAATTGAATCCCAAGCCCTTTTCCAGCGTGAGCTCCTTCAATTAGACCTGGCATATCTGCGACGACAAAACTTTTGAACTCATCATATCTTACAATTCCAAGGTTCGGTTGTAAAGTTGTGAATGGGTAGTCGGCAATTTTGGGTTTAGCAGCAGAAATTTTTGAAATAAGGGTTGATTTCCCAACATTTGGAAACCCAACCAAGCCAACATCAGCTATGAGTTTAAGTTCAAGTTCAATTTCCCTTTCCTCTCCCTTTTCCCCCTTCTCTGCAAACCTTGGTGCTCTATTTGTTGGTGTTGCAAATCTTGCGTTTCCTCTTCCGCCTCTACCACCTCTTGCGATAACGACCTCATCCCCATCATTTATGAGATCGGCTAAAATTTCGCCAGTTTGAGCATCTTTTACAACTGTCCCACAAGGGACAAGTAATACTATATCTTCACCATTTTTACCATGTTGGTTTTTGCCTTTGCCGTGTTCGCCATTTTCAGCTCTGTAAAATGTTTTGTACCTGTAATCAAGAAGGGTTGATAGGTTTTTATCCGCTCTGATGATTACATCCCCTCCTTTTCCTCCATCGCCCCCATCTGGACCGCCTTTGGGAACATATTTTTCCCTTCTGAAACTAATGCAACCATTACCTCCATCACCGGCTTTGACATGTATTTTGGCATAGTCAATCAAAAACATCTTACCTTATCCCCGGGAAGTATCTTCTATAGACAAGATCGGTAAATTCAACTGCTTCGTCAGAGTAAGGGTCAATCTCATTTTGTATGAAAATTGAATCAATAAAAGCGGATGCCTCTTTCCAATTGTTAATCCCGTTGAGTTTCTCAATGGCGTCGTAAAATTTATCAGCGTCACGCTTGAAAATTTTCTTTATGAATTTATCTCTAGCTTTCTCATCAAAGAATAGGTTTAAATCCGGCAAAGTTGATAATTTTGGGGTTGGCTCCGTTTCAATTTCTGGTTCAACTTGATTTTCAGTTTCCTTTAGTTCTTGTATTTGCTCTTTAATTTCTTGTGGTTTTAGCACCCGTTTTAAAATTATCTCAATATCGGATTTTGTCAATCTCGGTTTTCCATGAAGGTCCTTCTCTAATTCAATTTCCTTTGCGAGATTTTCCAATCCTTTATCCCTGAAGAAGATTAAAAACGCCTCGGCTGGGACGCTTGTGCTTTCACTTGCAAATTTGAAAAAATTGAAAATGGGGTCAATTATCTCAAGTACCTCTTTGAGTGAGACATTTTTGAAAACCTCCTCATCAATTTTGCGAAGCAATCGCTGAAAAAATTCAACCGTGATATTATCTTGTGGATATCTCTCAAAAATTTTCTCCATCAACTTTCGGTAATAGGTATATTCACTGAAACTTGAAATAGATTCAATTATTTGTGCTGTTGTCTTGACATTCTCGTTTTTAAAAATAATTTTCGTCAGCGTCCATTCAGGTCTTAAAATGAAATTTATCGCAAATCTTGATGCTTTATCAGATGCGTTTTCAAATTCTTCTTGAGTGAAAAGCAAAGCTTCTTTTAATGAGTTTAAAAATCTCTTCCTCGCTTCAATGAAATTCACATTGTTTTGGTCAAATCTTTTGGAGTATAGGATTTTTAAGAGTTCCTCGCTTAACACTCTTTCGGCGAAAATGTTGAAATAATCTTTCAATGATTTTGGTATGTCCAAGTTCAAAATATCAGACAATGATATCTTTTCCTTGCCCTCGGCAAACGATAGAATTTTTTGTTTTGTGTTTTGAACTTCCTTCTCAAACATTTTATACCCCACCATTTTTATTGTTTTAAAAGCGATTTCACTCGTTCAATTTCTTTTTGTGCACCTGACTTGAAAATCGGGTCAATCCCAGGTCTGTCAATTATTTGCTGATACATGTTTATAGCTTGATCATATTTTTTCATCTTTTCATATGACTGTCCAGCCATGTAGAAGGCATTTGCTGTCCAGTCAATTTTCGTTTTCTTTGTCACAAGAAACGGGACTTTTAAAAATTCAAGTATCGCTTGTTCGTATTCGCCTTTGTAATAAAGCACTTCGCCGATGTAATAGTGAAGTTCGGCTTCAAGGTCCTTATCTGCTTCTTCAAGCAAACTTTGGAAATATGAAAGAGCAAGGTCATAGTTCCCAAGCATTTCATACATAAGACCTATCTTTATCTTTTTATCAATCAGGTCCTCGGCGTTTGGGAACTTCTCAATGTATTTTCTTGCTATACCAAGGGCGAGCTCGTAATATCCAAGTTCTTCATAGCAAGCGAGAAGATTGCTCATAGCTGATTTTAAAATTTTCGGTTCATCTGATGTCTCAACGACAAATCTGTAAAAAATTGTGGCGGAGTCGTATTTTTCAAGCTTGAAATATATATTGCCAAGCGACAAATTAACCCGCAGTTTTAGGTCCTTGTCTAATGGTTTTTTATTAAGATCGGTCAGGTATTTAAGAGCGCTTTCAGTGTTTCCATTGATCTCTTCAAGCTTTGCCATCCAATATCGCCCGAGGTTTTCAAACTTCGTGTTGGGATAGTTTTTTACGACCTCGTCAAGAATTTTCTTGGCGTTTGCGTTGTCTTTGTTTCTGATGTAATATCCAGCAAACTCAATTTGAAATTCAGCGAGGTAATTTTTTATGTCAAATTTTGAAAAAGTTTGTTTGAATGAGTTTATCATTTTGTTCGCATTGTCAATGTCATTCATTCTGTAGTAACATATTATTGCCTTTGACTGGATTAGGGCTTTTTCCGAATCATTTTCTGCAAGTTTGAACGCTTCGTTATATTTTTTTAGCGCCTCGTCATATCTTTCGTTTTCAAAGAGTATATCACCAGCTTCAAGTGTGGTTTCTTTTGTAATTTTTGAGTTGAATTTACCCGCCTTCTCAAAGTAATAAACTGCTTTTTCGTTTATCCCCTCGCTTCGGTAGATATTTCCAAGGGCATGATATGCCTCCCCAGCTGAGGGCAACATCGCTTGAAGCGTTATCCCAGGCGCTGGCTTTGGAGTTGAAAGATAAAGCTTGTAATACCTTTTTGCGTTTGCTATATCGCCGAGATTTTGATAAGCGGAAGCGATTTTAAAAAGGACCTCGGGTACTCGGAGACGACTTGAAAAATCAAGCGATGAAAGATAACTTTTGTATTCGTCTATTGCCTTTATGTAATCGCGTGATTCAAAGTAAATATCAGCGATTTTTAACTTCACATCATTTGCCAAGTCCGTGTAAAAGTAATTTTTCTCAATCTCGCGCAGGACATTTACAGCATCAGGGTATGCTTTAACCTCTTTGAAAATCTGCGCTTGTAAGTCCAAAGCTCTGGCGTTGTAATTAGATGGATAATTTTTTAAAAGTAAATTTAAATCGGTAAGGGATTTTTGTTTGTCGTTGTCTTTGTAATATGCGTAAGCCCTTTTGAATAAAACCTCGGGTATTTGTGTTTTGTCAAACTTATTGAAGTTTTCGGTTGAAATTTTTATCACTTCTTTCCATAAACCGTTTGAAATGTTGTAATTTATCAACTCAATGAGGAAATAGCCGACGAACTTTGAGCTTGGATATTTATTTAAGAATTCGCTTGCGATTTTCCTTCGCCCATCTTGAGTTAGTCCCGATGTTTGAACCTTGTAAAGGTAGAAGATAGCGGTATCAACCTTTGCCTTTTCAATTGAATCCTCGCCGAAGGTTGAGTTTATGAAGTTTTGAATTATGTTTTTTGCTGAGTCGGAACTTATCTTGTTTTCAGCGAAAAGATAGTAAGCGCAGTTTGATTTTTGATAATTCACATAGTTTAGCGTCTTATTGTCAAAATTACCCTCTGAAATGGCAAGATTGTAATACCTAAGAGCGTTCGCATAATCTTTCAAACTGAAATTATAAAAGTCAGCGATTTTAAGAAATATCTCCCATCTTGGTTTGTTTGCGAGGACATCGCTGATCAAATCAATTATTTTAGCAACTTGATCAACTTGGCTTTGGGTTTGGGTTCTACGCAGTGCTTCAAGTTTTTCAAGGGCGCTTTCATAGAATTCGGACGATATGTATTCGTTTATCAATGTTTCAAAGCTTGCCTTTGCCTCTTCTGTTTCGTTTCTTTTTAAATGGCATAGCCCAATGTGATAAAGTGATTCATCAATATATTCGCTTCGTGGGAATCGGTTTATAAGTTCGGTGTAATAGAAGATCGCTTTTTTATAGTCCTTTATTTTCTCCTCATAGGTTTGGGCTATTTTGAACAAGACACTTTGAACGGCGTTATGTGTTGGATATGTTTCAAGGTATCTTTTATAAATTTCAATTGCTTCTTCAAATTTCCCAAGCAACAGGTAGTTGTTGGCAAGATTTAACATCGCATTTATTTTTATTTCGCTTGCTTTAGGGTTTTTTAATGCAGTGGTATCAAAGTTTATTATTTTGATGTAAAGTTCGTTTGCCTTTTCATAGTTTAAAATTTTATCAAAGGCGATAGCGATGTTAAATAAAAGTTCCGGGTCGTTTTCTGTTTCAGATGCGGTATTGATGATCTGGTTGTAAAATTTTATTGAATTTTGATAATCCGCTAAGTTGAAATAGTAGGTTGCGAGCTGAAGCAGAATTTTTTGTTTAATGGTGGCGTGAGTTCCAAGTGTGTCTTTAGTTGGAATTGTGGACAGTGCTTTGAGGGTATAGTTTATGCCAATTTCATATTCACCGAACTCACCTTGAAGTTTCCCGAGTTCAAAATATGCCTCAGCTGTTGTTTCAGGGTCTATGTCTTTTTGTGAAATTATCTCATTGAAAATTTTTTCGGCTTCCTCACTTTTCCCAAGGATTGAGTTAATTTTAGCTATGTTTAAGCGTGCTTTGAGCTTTAAATTTTTATCCTCAACTTCGTTGTGGATTTTTTTGTATTCAATGAGTGCCTTTTCCAAATTTCCTTCTTTAAGTAGTATTTCAGCGATTTTGAATTTTGCGTTGTAGAAGAACTCGTTGTCTGGGTATTCTTGTATAAGTGCGGTGAGAACCTTTTTGGTGTTTTGTAAGTCTCCAGATATTTCAAAATATCTTGCCGATTCAATTAGTGCTTTTGGTGCGAGTTGACTTTTAGGGTAGAAAAGTTTAACCCTTTCAAAGGCTGAACCAGCTTCGTTATATTTTTTCATTTCAGCGAAGCATTCGCCGACTTTCCAAAGAGCTTCAATTGCCCTCGGGTGGGTTGGTCTTGAAAGCGCGAAGTCCTGAAATATAAGACGAGCGTCTTCAAATTTTCTCAACTTGAAGTATGCCATCCCAAGGTAGAACCGAGCTTCGGGGTTTTGGGGGCTATTGGGGAAACTGTCAATAAATTTTTTTAATTGTGCTATAGCAAGATCGTAAAAGCCCTCGTTGTAAAGATTTATCGCGAGTTTGAATTCGGCGTTTTCCTTTGTGTCTTGGGATAATCCAAGTGAGAAAAGCAAAGTTATAAATAAGGTAGCAAGGCAAATCTTAAACATAAGGTCTGGTTAATTTTTTTGTCAAGTTAAAATCCTTGCGACATCTTTTGCGAAATAAGTTAAAATTAGATCTGCACCGGCTCTTTTTATTGCGGTTAATGTCTCAAGCATTATCCTCTGTTCATCAATCCAGCCGTTTAAAGCAGCTGCTTTTATCATTGAATATTCACCACTCACCTGATAAGCTGCTACTGGGACCTTAAATTCCTGTTTAACTCTATAAATCACATCAAGATATGCAAGCGCTGGTTTAACCATAACTATATCTGCTCCTTCAAGAATGTCAAGGGCGACTTCTCTTATGGCTTCATCTGAATTTGCTGGGTCCATTTGATGGCTTTTTCTATCTCCAAACTTTGGCGCCGATTCAGCAGCTTCTCTAAATGGTCCATAAAATCCAGAGGCATATTTCGCTGAATATGCCATGATGGGGATATTTTGGAAGCCGTTTTCATCAAGTATTTTTCTTATGGCTGCTACTCTTCCGTCCATCATATCACTTGGAGCAACCATATCTGCACCTGCTTCGGCGTGGCTTAGAGCTTCCTTTGCGAGAAGTTCAACTGTTTCATCGTTTGCTATCTCATATTTACCGGGAGCAACTTCTTTCACTATTCCACAATGTCCGTGAGATGTGTATTCACACAGACAAACATCGGTTATAACGACAAGTTCGGGTATTTCTTTTTTTAGTGCTCTCACGGCTCTTTGAATTATCCCATTTTCATCATATGCTTCGGAGCCGTATTCATCTTTATGTTCCGGTATTCCGAATAGAATTACCGCTGGTATTCCAAGTTTATAAATCTGCTCACAGTCGTGGATTAAGTTATCTATTGATTGCTGATACACCCCAGGCATTGAGCGAACCTCACGCTTTACATTTTGCCCCGGGCAAACGAAAAGTGGATAGATTAAATCATTGACCGAGAGTTGTGTCTCGGCGACCATTTTCCTGAATTGTTCAGTCATCCTCAATCTACGAAGGCGAACCGTTGGGAACCCAACTGTTTGTGATATTAGTTGTGAAATTCCCATAGCTTTGTGTGTTTTTTTGTTTTTAAAGTATCAACTTTGCTTTAAATTTTCAATCTTTTCATCGCCAGGGTTTGCTGGTTTCAACTTGGGGCTTGGGGCAAGAAGTGAGACAATTATTGAGATTGTTATTATACTGAAAACAACCGCGAGGGCAATTAGAGTCGGAATTTTGTAAATGTCAGATATAAGCATTTTTATTCCGATGAATACAAGCACTATTGAAAGACCGTATTTGAAATATCTAAACAAAGTCACAAAGCCAGCAATTGCGAAATACAGAGCTCTTAAACCAAGGATTGCGAAAATGTTTGATGTGTAAACTATGAAAGGGTCTCTTGTTATGGCAATTATCGCTGGGATTGAGTCAATAGCGAACATTACATCTGTGCTTTCAACAACGAGAAGGACGATGAAAAGAGGAGTCGCAATGAGGTTTTTCCCTTGCTTTACGAAAAATTTTCCATTGACATAGTCAGGTGTGATTTTGAAGAACTTACGGAAAAGTTTTATAACGGGATTTCTTTCAGGGTGAATTTCTCTGTCTTTTTGTGTTGCCATCTTTATGCCTGTGAAGATTAAAAATAAGCCGAAGACATATATTATCGGATGAAAGATTTTTATCAAGGTAATCCCGGCGAAAATGAAAATCGCCCTCATAATTATCGCTCCGAGAATTCCCCAAAAGAGGACTTTATGCTGATACATGGGTTTTACGCCAAAGTAGGTGAAAATCATAAGGAAGACAAATATATTGTCAACGCTCAAGGATTTTTCAATTAGATAACCTGTCAGGAATTCCAGAGCTGAGTCCTTGCCGTGCCAAAAATAAACAAAGACATTGAAAATCAAAGCGAGCAAAATCCAAACAATGCTCCAAGTTATTGCTTCTTTAAATTTAATTTCGTGCGCTTTTCTATGGAAAACACCGAGATCAAGGGCGAGCATTCCAAGGACGAAGATATTGAAAATAATCCACATCAATGTTTCGGTGAGGTGCATTCTATAGATTTTTTTCTTTTAAATTATCAAAAAAGGACATCAAAACAAAAACCTTTTCGGGTTGGCTTGTTTATTTTAGGGCGATTTCTTATATTTAAGCGCTATGAAAAAGGAAATGTCTTGGTTGTTTGAGGGTTTTATGCGGAAGCTCATTATAGCAATTGATGGTCCTGCTGGTTCGGGCAAGAGCACAACCGCCAAACTTGTAGCTCAAAAGCTCGGTTATCTTTATATAGACACCGGAGCAATGTATAGAGCCTTGACGCTTAAGGTAATTGAGTTAGGTATAGACCCAGGCGATGAGGAAGAGGTTATCAAAGTTACTCGGGATACGAAAATTGAACTTCTGTATGAAAACGGAGATTTAAGGGTTTTACTTGACGGCAGAGATGTAACTGAGAAGATAAGGTCTCCTGAGGTGACATCTTTGGTGAGTGTTGTGAGTGCTCATCCGAAAGTTAGAGATGAAATGGTCAAAAAACAGCGTGAGCTTGGCAAAAATGGCGGAGTTGTAATGGATGGGAGGGATATCGGGACGGTTGTGTTTCCGGACGCCGATTTGAAAATTTTTATGAGCGCTGATGTAAAAGAAAGAGCTAAAAGAAGACAAAAGGAAATGAAGGAGCAAGGTTTTGATGTTGATATTGACGAGATTATAAATGAAATTGAGGAAAGGGATCGACTTGATTCAACTCGTGAGGTGGGACCGCTTAAGAAAGCAGATGACGCTTTTGAGATTGATACGACGAATTTGACAATAGATGAGCAGGTTGAGATTGTTTTGAGAAAGGCGTATGAATTAATAAATCAAAATTCAAATTGAGGTAACAAAATGCAAGTTGTCATAGATAAAAACGCTGGTTTTTGTTGGGGCGTTGTTAGAGCGATTGAAATAGCCGAGAGCGAGCTTAACGCTTCAGGGAAGCTTTATTCATTAGGTGAGATAATTCACAACCCAGTTGAGGTTGAAAGGTTAAAAGAAAAGGGATTGGTTACGATAAGTCACAATGATCTTAAAAATGTTAAGGATGCCAAGGTTTTGATTCGTGCTCATGGGGAGCCACCCTCAACATATGAGATTGCGAAGAAATACGGTGTTGAGATCGTTGATGCAACTTGCCCTGTTGTTACGAAGCTTCAAAGCAGAATTAGAAAATTTTATCTTGATGGTTACCAGATTGTAATTTTCGGCAAGAAAGATCACCCCGAGGTGATTGGACTTTTGGGACAATGTGATGGCAATGCAATCGTTATAAAATCGCTTGAAGAGGTTGATAATGTCCCGTTGAGGGGTAAAACTGTTTTATTTTCGCAGACGACGATGTCAAAAGATTTATTCTACAAGATAAAGGCGGAGCTTGAAAAGAGAGTTGAGGAACTTGTGGTTATAAATCCAGAGGAAGAGGTTGATTTTATCGCAAAGGATACGATTTGTAGGCAGGTTTCAAATAGGGATGATAAATTGAGGGAGTTTTCAAGAAGTGTTGATGTTGTTGTTTTTGTTGCTGGGAAGAACAGTTCAAATGGGAGAGTTCTTTATGAGATATGTAAAGGTGAAAATCCGAGGACTTATTTCATAGAGACGCCGAAGGAGCTTGATGTAAAGTGGTTTGAGAATTGCGACAAGGTTGGTGTCACTGGTGCGACCTCAACACCTCAGTGGCTTATGGAGGAAGTTAAAAAGGCGATTGAAAATTTGTGCAATGGTAGAGGTGAGGGTTTTCAAAAGCCATCTTGAAAGTAAATGTTAAACCTGCCTGTGTGAGGTTAACGAGTTTTTGATGGCTTTTGGCGTTAACTTTCGCACAGGCGAAAAAACCAAACATGGGAGGTTGAGATTTGATGGCGGAAATTCTTGAAAATTTAAATCAAGGGACGCAAACAGGTTCTGAAGAACACGAAACGGTGGCTTCGTATTTAAAAAAGAGGAAAGGAGACAAGATAAAAATTTACAACGAGGGCGGATACGATGAAGAAGAACAGAAAAAACTCCTTAAACTTTATGAGCAATCGCTAAGTAAAGTTGTTGAGGGAGATATCCTTGAAGGTGAAGTTATTGAGATTGATCGTGAGAGAGGAGAGGTTGTGATTGATATTGGGTTTAAATCCCCAGGTGTTGTTCCTTTAAATGAATTTAGGAATCCTGAGGCATTAAAGGTTGGTGATAGGGTTGAGGTCAGCATTGAAAAGGTTGAGGATAAGGAAGGTCAGATAGTTGTTTCGCATAAGAGAGCACATTTCCTCAGGGTTTGGAAACGAGTTAATGAGGCATTTGCGAAGGATGAGGTTTTAAAGGGGACGATAATTAAGAGAATTAAAGGTGGATTTGTTGTTGATATTGATGGATTGCTCGCTTTCTTGCCGGGTTCGCAGGTTGATATAAAACCGATCAGGGATTATGATGCCTGGGTTGGAAGAGAAATTGAGTGTAAAGTTGTTAAAATTAATCAAGCAGCAGAAAATGTCGTTGTAAGTAGAAAGGCGCTGGTTGAGAAAGAGCTTGAAGAACGCAAGCGTAAGTTCTTTGAAACGGTTAAAGTTGGTGATAGGGTCAGAGGAACTGTTAAGGCAATCGTTGACTTTGGTGTTTTTGTAGATATGGACGGAATTGATGGTTTAATTCATATAACCGACCTATCTTGGGGAAGGGTTAATCATCCTTCTGAGGTTGTTCAATTAGATCAAGAACTTGATATGGTTGTCACGAGGGTTGATGAGGTCACGCTTCCAACTGGAGAAAAAGTTAAGCGCGTTTCACTTGGTTTAAAGCAACTTCAACCGCATCCTTGGGAGAACATTGATCAGAAATATAAGGTTGGACAAAAAGTCACCGGTAAAGTTGTTGCTATAACTGATTATGGAGCTTTTATTGAAATTGAAAAGGGCATTGAGGGATTAATTCACATTTCGGAGATGAGCTGGACACAGCACATAAAGCACCCATCACAGTTTGTCACTATGGGTCAGATTGTTGATGCTGTCATATTGCATCTTGACAAGGAGAACAGGAAGCTTTCTTTGAGTATGAAACGGCTTGAGCCAGACCCATGGGAGAAGATTGAGGAGAAATATCCGATTGGTTCAAAGCATAAAGGTATTGTGAGGAACATTACGAATTTTGGTGTTTTCGTTGAGCTTGAGCCTGGAATTGATGGTTTAATTCATATATCTGATCTTTCATGGACGAAAAAGATTCGCCATCCCGGTGAAGTAGTCAAGAAGGAACAAGAGATTGAGGTGGTCATACTTGGCATTGATAAGGAGCAGAGGCGTATAACTCTTGGGCACAAGCAGATTTTCCCGAACCCATGGGATAAATTTGAGCAAATTTATAAAGTTGGAGCTGAAACTCAAGGGAGGATAACGCGGATAATTGAGCGTGGTGTCATCGTTGAACTTCCGGATGGAGTTGATGCTTTCGTTCCAATTTCCCACCTTTTGCCGGGTCAATTTCAGATAAAGAACATCCATGCAGTTTTCAAGGAAGGGGAAACATTGCCTTTGAAGGTTATTGAATTTGACAAGGAGAGGCAGAAAATCGTTCTTTCCGTTTCAGAATACTTTAAAGATAAGTCGGAACGACTTGTTAAGGAATTTCTTGCCAAGCATCCGGTTCCTTCTGATGAGGTACAGATGAGAGCACCTGTTACATCTGTTGGAGTTGAAGCCGAGGGAGAAGAAAGGATATTCGTTGAGCCGAACTATGGTAAGGAGGGTGTCCCTGGGCAACATAAAGCTCAGGGAGGTCAACAAAAACAAAATTAAACAACAAACGCTCCAGCTTGCAAGCCGTCCAGGTCCCTCTTTGACGAGGGTGCGGACGGCTTTTTTATTTTTGGTTCGTATGAAATTTTTATGCTTGAACATAATTGCACTTTTGACTTTCGCTTTATCCCTTTATTCTCAAAATCAGATTGATACGGCGAAAACAAAAAGAAGCGATATAGATACCGTCGTCGTTTATAGTGCAATTGATTCAGCTATTTATGATGTTGAAAATAGACAGATGTTTTTGTTTGGAAGAGCGGATGTTAGATATAAAACAATGAGGTTAAGATCTGCGGGTGTGAGTATGAACCTTGATAGTGCGGTCCTTCAAGCGTATGGCTTGCCAGATTCAACCGGGGAGAAATTCACGGGACTTCCAATTTTAAATGACGGCGGTGAAGAGTATCACGGGTTTAAACTTGCATATAATTTCAAGACGCAAAAGGGAAGGATAACTCAAGCGACGACACAAATGGAGAACGCATTTTATTACGGGGACAGGATAAAAAAGGTTGATAAAGATGTTCTTTTTGTTTACAAGGGCAGATATACAACATGCGATGCCGACGAGCCACATTATTATATAGAAGGGCGGGAAATGAAAATTTTAATCAACGATAAAGTCATAGCTCGTCCAGTGGTGCTTTATATTGAAGATATACCTGTTTTCATTTTGCCGTTTGGTGTTTTTCCAAGCAAGTCAGGGCGAAGGTCGGGTTTTATTCCACCGGTTTGGGGGCAAACATCTAACTCTGGTTTTTACTTTAAGCGATTTGGCTATTACTGGGCGATGAGCGATTACACCGATTTTACAACGACTTTTGATTGGTATACCCGAGGAGGATGGCAGGTGGCGAGCGATTTTAGATATGCATTAAGATATAAATTTAGTGGAGCTATCGGATTTGCCTTTGCAAACTTTTATACGGGCGAGGAAAAAGACCCAGATAGATTTTCAAGTAAAGAATGGCGTTTGAATTTAATTCATAACCAGGTAGTTGATCCGACATCAAGAATAAGCGCAAATGTTAACATTTCAACCAACAATTATTTTCGTGCGACTGGGACTACCATCAGAGATGTCCTTCAGCAGACATTGATTTCAAATGTGAGCTACTCAAAAACATTTGAGGGCATAAACGGTTCAATTTCAATAAATGCTTTTAGATCACAGGACCTTAACACTGGGAATGTTGATGAGATTTTGCCTGAAATTTCTTTCTCACTCCCACAAGTTTTTCCATTTGCCACCAAAAGCTCAGCGCTTGGGGGTTACGAACAATGGTATGAAAAGATAAGTTTTGGATATTCAAGTAGATTTGTCAACAGTAGAAGCACAGCCAAAACGAAGCAGTTTAGGTATGGTGTTGCGCACAATTTTAGAGTAAATTTTGTCCCGACGATCAGATATTTCAATGTCACACCTTTCTTCACATACAATGAGAACTGGTATGATAGGCGAGTTGTGAAATTTTATAACCCTGAAACGAGACAAGTTGAGTCAAGAGTGCAGAGGGGATTTTTCCAGGCGAGATATTTCAATTTTGGTGTTTCACTTAGCACAAGGATTTACGGCATTTGGCAACCGGAAGTTTTTGGGGTATCTGGATTTAGACACACATTAATGCCGTCGGTTTCGTTTGTTTATCAGCCGGATTTTTCAGCACCCTTTTGGAGAAATTACGGCAGTTATGTGGATTCAACGGGACGAGTTGTGAAGTATGATTATTTTGAGAATTCACTCTTCGGTGGGGCGCCGATCGGGAAATCACAATCAGTTGGCATTTCAATAGGTAACATATTTGAGATGAAGACATCGGCGAGGGATTCTTTAGGGAATCAAAAGAAGTATCAGCTTTTAAATCTGAATTTATCTCTGACATATAACTTTGTTGCTCCGAACAAAAAACTATCTCCACTTTTTGCTACGGCGAGGACGAACATCGCTGGTATTGATATATTTTCAAGTGCGGTGTTTGATTTCTATAAGTTCAAAAGCACTGAGCCATTGATTAAAACTGGAAGAGTTGCAAGGATGACGAATTTCAACCTTTCTTTTTCATTTTCGCTGACTGGGAGTAGGCGAGATGAATCAAACAGAATGCAGGGGATAGAAGGGGCTGGAGAGGGTTTCTTAAGAGGGCGTGAATTCTTTAAACCTGGATTTGATTTCAGCTGGAATTTATCTTTTGGTTTTGATTTTTCACTTAACCGCTTTGATCCCGCGCAGACATATAAATCGTCAAGTTTAAGGTTTACATTTGGGTTTGATGTAACGAAAAATTGGCGGATAATGGGCAGTGGAAGTTATGATTTTGTTTCAAAGCAGTTGCTTGTCCCAAGCATAAGCATTTATCGCGATTTGCATTGTTGGGAGGCGAATTTTGAGTGGAGACCTGTTGGCTATGTGAAGGGATTTGACCTTGAGATAAGGGTAAAGGCGCCGCAGTTGAGAGATTTAAAAATTGTGAAACGGAAAACGAGCATAGGTCGTTGAAATTTTTCTTAAAAAATCCCTTGCTAAACTTAAAAATTGTTTTTAACTTTTTTAAAAACAAAATTGTGAAGTCAAAGTGCAATCGGAGATAAACAGAGGTGTTTTAGGGGAAATACTTGACGAGATAAAGCCGAGTTCATCCGAAAAGCAGAGGATAAGAAATGTTGCTGTGATAGGTGTTGGAGTGATGGGGCGTGGTATTGTGCAGACGATCGCTCAGGCGGGTTTTGATGTTATAGCGGTTGAAAAAGATGAAGAATCATTAAACCTTGCTAAGGAGAAACTTGAAGAGGCGCTTGATTATGAGATTCAAAGATGGGCGATGACGAAAAGTGAGAAAAAGTCAATCCTTTCAAGGATTGATTGGACAACAGAGATTGAGGATGTTAAGGAGTGTGAGCTTGTGATTGAGGCGGTTGATGAGGATTTTGAGCTTAAAAAAGCGATTTTCAAAAAGCTTGATCAAATTTGCCCACCGCATACAATTTTCGTCTCAAATACCTCAACCCTTTCACTTACGAAAATTTCTGAGGTTACGAAGCGAGCGGATAAAATCATCGGGATGCACTTTCTCAATCCGGTTCCAAAGGTTCCACTTGTTGAACTTGTTCGTGCGCTTAAAACATCTGACGAGACTTTCAAAAAGGTCAAAACCTTTGCTGAGCAGATAGGGAAAACGGTTGTTGAAGTTTATGAATATCCCGGTTTCGTGACAACGCGTGTTATATTGCCCATGTTAAACGAGGCAATGCATGTTCTAATGGAGGGAATAGCAACAGCGGAAGGTATTGATACGGCGATGAAGCTCGGTTATAACTTTCAAATGGGTCCACTTGAAATGGCTGATACTATGGGACTTGATGAAGTTTTGACTTGGATGGAAACGCTTTATAAGGAGCTTGGTGAGAAGTATAGACCTTGTCCAATTTTAAGGAAACTTGTCAGGGAAGGGAAACTCGGGAAAAAAACAGGCGAGGGCTTTTTCAAATATGATGAATATGGGAGAAAAATAGGGGAAAAGTAAAATTTATTTTAGGATGAAACAATATGAGGCAGTTATAAAAGTTATGGAAGAGAATGGCGGATTCGCTACTTTAAGTTATTTATATGAAAAAGCACCTAAGGTCCCGGGGGTGGTTTGGAAAACTAAGACACCTTTTGCAAGTATTCGCAGAATCGTTCAAGACGATAGGTTCTTTTTTAAGATAAAACCGGGTCTTTGGGCATTGAAAACTCATAAAAATAAACTGCCAGCTGAGGTCCTTTCGCTAATTGAAGAAGGTGAAAAGATAGAAGGTGAAGGAAAGTCTACTCATTCTTACTATCAGGGCTTGCTTGTTGAAATAGGTAATATTAAGGGGTTCAAAACATATGTTCCCCCGCAAGATAAAAACAAGAAGTTTTTGGGTAAATACCTGAAAGAGTTAACAAGTTTGGAGACAATTCTTGAATTCACTTATAGAGACATCATACGAAGGGTTAAGTCCATTGATGTGTTTTGGTTCAATGATAGGAGATTTCCCTCGTGTGTTTTTGAGATAGAACACTCAACGGATTTCAAAAATGCTTTGCTAAAATTCTTAGAACTTCAAGATTTCAATGTGCAGATGTATATTGTTTCTCCAAAGCAGAGGCAGAGGGAATTCTCGTATATAATCAACTTTTCCAGTTTTGATCCCATAAAGGAAAGAGTTAAGTTTGTAAGTTACGAAGAGGTTGCTCAATGGCATGCGAGAGTTTTTGAATTGAAGTTAATTGAGAGTAAAATTGCGTAGAGATGAATAAAAACACAAAAAGCAACGTGGAGGGGTAGATGAAGGTTCTTGTATTAAATTCGGGAAGTTCTTCAATTAAGTATCAATTTATTGAAACGACAACTCGTCAGGTCCTTGCAAGGGGTCAAGTTGAGAGAATTGGCATGGACGATGCTGTTCTTTCCCATGTTAGAATTGATGGCGATACTGTTAAATTTAGCGCTGAAATACTTGACCATAACATTGCTATTGAGTATGTGGTTGCGATTCTTTTGAGCAAAAATCACGGTGTGATAAAAGATAAATCCGAAATTGAAGCGGTTGGGCATAGGGTTGTTCACGGAGGCGAGGAGTTTTCAGGGTCTGTTTTGGTAACTGATGAGGTCATTGAGAAGATAAAAGAAAACATTGAACTTGCACCGCTTCACAACCCACATAACTTGCGTGGGATAATCGCCTGTAAGAGGTTGCTGCCGGATACGCCGCAAGTGGCTGTATTTGACACCGCGTTTCATCAAAAGATGCCTGAACATGCATTTATTTATGGTTTGCCTTATGAACTTTACAAAAAATATAAAATAAGAAGATACGGCTTTCATGGAACTTCACATAGATATGTATCAAAAAGGGCAAGCGAGATACTTGGCGTTCCAATTGAAAAGTTGAGGATAATAACTGCTCATCTTGGTAATGGCTGCAGTATGGCAGCTGTTATGTACGGTGTTTCGGTTGACACTACGATGGGATTTACACCGCTTGAGGGGTTGTTGATGGGAACACGCTCTGGGGATATTGACCCGGCAATAGTTTTATATATCATGGGGAAAGAAGGTTTATCAATGGCTGAGGTGAACGCGTTGCTTAACAAACATAGCGGTTTGCTTGGGATTTCTGGTGTTAGTAGCGATATGAGGGAAATCATTGAGGAGATGAGAAATGGAAATCCGCGCGCAAGGCTTGCCTTTGATGTTTTTTGTTATCGCATCAAAAAATATATCGGCGCTTATTCAGCTGTTATGGGTGGTGTTGATGCAATAGTTTTCACCGCTGGTATTGGTGAGAATAGCCCAGATGTAAGAAAAAAGATATGTGAAGGACTTGAATTTCTCGGGATAAAAATTGACGACGAGAAAAACAACTCACCTGAAAGAGAAAAAATTATAACTACAGATGACTCACTTGTAAAGGTTCTCGTCATCCCGACAAACGAAGAACTTGTTATAGCGCTTGATACGGCGGAGATAGTAAGCAAAGTTTTGGCAAACACAAAATGAAATGAATCACTCGTGAGCTTCGTACCAGTTTTTTCCAATACCTATATCAACAACAAGTGGGACATCAAGTTGAAGGGCATTTTGCATTTTATCAATGACGATCTCTTTTAAATCTTCAACCTCATCTGGAGCTACATCAAAGACAAGCTCATCGTGAACCTGTAAAATCATCTTTGATTTAAATTTGTGTTTTTTCATTTCGTTATAAATTCTGACCATCGCGAGTTTTATCAAATCAGCCGCTGTTCCTTGAATTCTCATATTTATCGCTGTTCTTTCGGCAAATTCCCGTACGGTTCTGTTTCTGCTGTTTATATCCGGGACATATCTTCTTCTTCCGAGCAAAGTTGAGACATATCCATTTTGCTTTGCTTCTTCAATTGTTTTATCAATATATTCTTTAACCTTCGGGAATTTCTGAAAATATGTTTCAATTATTTTTTTTGCCTCCGGTTGAGGTATTCCAAGCCGTTGCGATAATCCATACGGGCTTATCCCATACATTATCCCAAAGTTAACTTCTTTTGCCTTCCTTCTCATCTCATAGTTCACATCTTCCGGTCTAACGCCGAACACATTCGCTGCGGTTGAGGAGTGAATGTCAAGCCCACTCCTAAATGCGGAGATTAAATTCTCGTCCCCGGAAAGATGTGCCATTACTCTGAGCTCAATTTGTGAATAATCGGCTGATAAAATTAACCACTCGGGTTGAGATGGGATGAAAGCTTTTCTTATCTCCCTTCCTATCTCCGTTCTTATGGGGATGTTTTGAAGGTTTGGGTCACTGCTTGAAAGTCGTCCAGTTGCTGTTCCAGTTTGATTGAAAGATGTGTGTATTTTGCCTGTCTGTGGATTTACGAGTTTCGGTAGCGCGTCAACATAAGTTGACTTTAACTTTTGAATTTGTCTGTATTCAAGAAGTCGCTCAGCGATTGGATGTTCTTTCGCAAGTTCTTCAAGCACTTCAACATCAGTTGAATAGCCAGTTTTAGTTGTTTTAACCGGAGGGAGTTTAAGCTTTTTAAATAGGACTTCGGAGAGTTGTTGGGGTGAATTTATGTTAAATTCAACCCCTGCAAGGTTATAGATATCATGGGTTAGGTTATCAAGCATCCTGTCAAGTTCCTTGCTTAAATCACGAAGAAGTTCAACATCAATTTTTACACCGGAAAGTTCCATATGCGCAAGAACCTCAACGAGTGGGAATTCAACTTCTTCACAAAGTTTCAACTGCTCTCTTCTTTCAAGTTCTGCTCTAAGCTTTTCCATAAGTTGTAGTGTTATATCCGCGTCCTCACAAGCATATTCAGCGACTTTTTCAATTGGGATTTCACTTATCTTTCTTTGGTTCTTTCCTTCACCGATCAATTGTGAAATTGGTATGACTTGATATTTTAGATATTCCTTCGCTAAAACCTCGAGCGTGTGGGAGCTTTCGGGGTTTAAGATATATCCTGCTATCATTGTGTCAAAACTTATCCCTTCAATCCAAACACCATATTTTGCTGTTAACAGGATGTCATATTTTAGATTTTGACCGCACTTTTTTATTTGCTGATTTTCAAGTATTGGTTTGACATATTTCAAGACTGTTTCAAGTTCAATACCATCTGTTTTTTTCTTTTTCGTTTCAAATAAAGTTTCGCCGGTTGATATTTCAATTGAAATTGGAACATAAAATGCCTCACCTGGTTTAATTGCAAAGGACATCCCGACCAATTGAGCTTCAAGTGGATTTATCCCCGTTGATTCAGTGTCAAATGAAATTAAGTTTGCTGACTTTAATTTCTCCGTGAGATTTTTTAACTCTTCCTCGGTTTTTATTATGTGATATTCGTGCGGTTTCGTTTTTATTGAATCATATTTAATCGGCTTTTCCTTCTCTTCAATTTTTTCCTCTTCAACTTCCCTAACAGCGGATGTCAGCCCGAGTTTTTTTATCAAACTTTTGAACTCAAGCTCATAGAATAGCTCAGCGAGTTTTTCTCTGTTTGCTTCTTTTGCCTTTAGGGAATATATGTCAATGTTAAGGGGGACATCTGTTTTTATCGTGACGAGCGCCCTTGAGAGTATAGCGCTATCGGCGTAGTTCTTTATGTTTTCCTTTATCTTTTGGGTTGGGATTTTATCAACATTTTTTATCAGGTTTTCAATTGAGCCAAACTCTTTAATTAGTTGAATCGCTGTCTTTTCACCTATTCCAGGTATACCGGGGACGTTATCAACT
This sequence comes from Candidatus Thermokryptus mobilis, assembly GCF_900070205.1. Classification (NCBI taxonomy): domain Bacteria; kingdom Pseudomonadati; phylum Candidatus Kryptoniota; genus Candidatus Thermokryptus; species Candidatus Thermokryptus mobilis. Next base: position 118,094 of record NZ_FAOO01000009.1, read on the forward strand.
TTATCACCCATAAGGCCAAGGACTTCAACGATTTGTTCAGGTAAGACCCCCCATTCCTTCTTGACCCTTTCAACATCAACTATTTCAATATCGGCAAGCCCTTTCGTTGGTTTGTAAATTTTTATCATCGGTGACACAAGTTGGAGAAAATCTTTATCCCCAGTGACAAGATAAGTTTCAATCCCTTTTGATTCAGCTATTTTGGCAAGTGTTCCCATAACATCATCCGCCTCGTATCCGGGGACTTCAAGGATTGGGATGTTAAATGCTTCAATTACTTCTTTTAACTTTTGGATTTGAAGAGCCATATCCTCAGGCATCTTTTCACGCGTGGCTTTGTATTCTTTGTGCATTTGATGTCTGAATGTCGGCTCGCTTGAATCAAAGACAACAGCTATGTAATCTGGCTTCTCTTCTTCAAGGATTTTTATCAATGAGTTTGTGAATCCATAAATTGCGCTTACATTCATCCCACCCGATGTGACAAGTGGTCTTCCAATAAAGGCATAATAAGCGCGATAGGCGAGTGCAGTCCCATCAAGGAGAAAAAGTTTTTCTTTCTTTGACATCTGACGGAATGAATTTTTTGTTTTTGTCTTCAATTTAAACTTAACCCTGAGCCGAGAAAAAAGCAAGAGTTTGAATTTTTATGGGTTGATTAATGAAGAAAGTTTTTTTATTTTTAATCGGAAAAAATTAAGACGGAGCGAAGGATGAAATTTTTGATTTATCTTTCTTTAATTTTCATTGCTTTAACACAAACAAATGTTCAAAAAGGAGGGGTTAAAAAGATGTTTGCTATCAAATCAAGCGCTTTTAAGGACGGGGAGACAATCCCAAAAAAATTCACTTGCGATGGTCAAGATTATTCCCCTGAGCTAACTTGGGAAAATGCTCCCGCTGGAACTAAAAGTTTTGCTCTGATATGTGAGGACCCAGATGCCCCTGGTGGAACTTTCATCCATTGGGTTATTTACGATATTCCTGCGAATGTGACAAAGCTTAACGAGAATGTCAAAAAAGTTGGACTTGTTGATGACAAGATCAAACAGGGTGTGAATGATTTCGGGCGTATTGGATACGGTGGTCCTTGCCCACCGCGAGGTCATAAACCCCACAGATATATTTTCAAACTTTATGCTCTTGATGTTGAAACACTTGGTTTAAACTCTGGGGCAACAGCTGAACAGGTTGAGTCCAAAGCTAAGGGACATATCCTTGGCGAAGCGAGAATAACAGGAATTTATGGCAGATGAAAACCAAAATCTTCCGCGATGGTTAAGTTGATAATCGGCGATATAAGAGAGGTTTACAAGTTTCTTGAAGATAACAGCATTGATTGTGTTATAACTTCTCCTCCTTATTGGCGACAGCGTGATTATGGTGTTGACGGGCAGATAGGACAGGAAGAGACACCTGAAAAATATGCTTCTGAAATTGCCAATGTTTTTGGGTTGCTTTGGGATAAACTTAAAAAGACGGCGACGGTTTTTCTTAACATAGGTTATAAGTATCAAAATGAGGAATTCTTGCTTATTCCCGAGATGGTAGCGTTAGAGATGAGGAGGTTGGGGTATTTGTTGAAGAACAAGATTATTTGGTATAAGCCTAATGCGATGCCGACGCCTGCGAGGAACAGGTTGAATAATACTTATGAAGTTGTTTTATTTTTTGTAAAGAACATCGGGCGGGAGGTTTATTATTTTAACCTTGATGCGGTTGCAGAAAATACTTTGTTAGATCAGATTAACGACTTAAAGCCCGAAGATTTACTTTCGGTAAAAGTTGAAGATAACTTAAGC